>CAYTWI010000051.1:15995-24577 GCA_964442045.1 uncultured Bifidobacterium sp. | reverse complement strand
AGGTGAAGCAGGTAAAGAGGTATTGCTTAGATTGGTAAATCCGGCAATGATAGCTGGGGCAGACCAGGCAATACTATATTGATTCGGGCTATTGGTTGTAGCACTATATGTAAGGTTTGCAGTTGTAGTACCATTACAGATACTAGGGTTGCTACCTAAAGTTATTGTTGGCAAAGCATTAACGGTTACATTGATGACCATATCAGCGGTGGCTGTGCCATCGCTTACGCGAATTGTAAATTGATCGGTACCGCTATATCCGTTGGTTGGGGTATAAGTAATTGTTCCCCCCGGTGTAATATCTGTACTGCCTGAAGATGCTGTAGCAGAAGTAATAGTAAGTGTACCATTTGTTGGAGCAGATTGTTGACTCCAGGTAAGTGTTTGACTGGTACTGGCATCACTTACATGTAATAAAGAAATTAGGCTGGCAGCACTTGCATTCTGGCATACGCTTAATGATTGCGGACTGCTGTTTAGAAATGTTGGTGCAATATTACCGGAACTTATGGTAAAGTTACTGAATACCCCTGTTCCCGGAGTAAAATCCCATGCCGTAGTATCATCAGTCGCATACTCCCAATTGGTTGTGGAGCATATTAAGGCTAAAAGCGCTGCTTTGGTACCTGATGTACCAGATGTAATTGATGTGCCTTTGTATTTCCAATTATCAAATTGGGGTGTCCCTCCAAATCCAATAGCATTGGTACCATTGGTTAAAGTGCTTGGAAGCTCACACCCATTGTTAACATTTGTCGACATGCCGCTTTGCCATCCATTGCTAACACCTGTTGTATTGCTTCCGCTATTAAAACCGAAAATAAAAGTAGGGGATGCTTCTGTACCCTGAAAAATAAGAATATTGTCCCCGTTCTGGCCGAAAGGGGAAACTGTTGAAGAAAGACTGGTCCAGCCTTCTAAAAAGGTACATGTACCAGTAGAAGGATTTGTGCTTATAGTTGGTGCAGTAGAGCTGCTGGTAATGGTAAACTTAATTACCGTACCTTTAGTAACGCCACCTGTTGGTGTAGTCCACGAAAAACGCCCCTCACTTCCATTACCTAGCAATGTTGGACTGAAAGCATTTGAATAATAAGCTTTATCTGAAAAATAAATTACTTCATTGGCTGCAATATCCGCTAAAGCTACTACTGCAAATGATTTACTAAGCGACCAACTGGGGTCACAGTTGACACCAATGACTGCAAGGTCTCCGGCTGAAAGCGCTGCTTTTGCAGTTTTGCTTCCAAACAGTAAAAGTTGAAGCAATAAGAATGTTGATAATAAAATACGGTTAGCAACCGATGAGTACTTTTTTTTCATATTGTTTTTTTTAATAATTAGCATCTCAAAGTTTTTAAGATACATGGCTAGCTATTTAGCTGCCAAAAATAGTAAAAGCCTGATTAAAATATAATCAGGCTTTATATGTTTTATGTTAGTTAATTTCTTGATGGAAATATACCGTACATACAAATAATATAGTTAAGTACTGTATACGGCTGTAAATTAGCATGAGGCTGATTGCCTCCGGTAACACCTAAGGTTACCGAAAGAGGTGTTCCTGTTGCTACTACATTAGTAATCTGTATTGATCGGTTGTCCATAGTAACCTGAGGGCCTCCGCTTGCATACGAGGTTAGTCCCGTACCAGTATCTTGTCCAATATAGTTACCTCCCGGACTGCTTGCTCCACCTGCAGTTCCAACAGCCATTACTTTAACCGTTCCTGAGCCAATACCCGGCTGTGCAATTGCAACGTGGTTATGTGCAGGTAGCTGTGTTGTATTTAAGGTAACTGTTTCTGTTCCTGCTTTTGTTCCCAGGTTATAGTTTGTTAAACCTGCTCCCTGTCCAGCTCCTATAGCTACACGACCTTGTAAGTCAGGCAGCATAAAAGTAGTATTACCATCACCTCCGTAGGTGGTGCCTAGTATTGAAAAAAGAGCAGTATTTGCACGTATTTGCACAACTTGTGCTGCGCAGTATGCCCAGCTTTTTGGGGCAAAGTTTGATGCAAAAAGACGAATTTCTCCTATTGTTCCTTCCATGATTTTTTTCTTTAGTGATTAATTAATTTCTTGACGGGAATATACCCTCTATACAAATAATATAATTTACAGCCAATACAGGTTGTATATTGCTGTGAGGCTGTGAACCTCCTGAAACACCTACTGTAACCATAGGTAGCGGGCCGTACAAATTTGTAACAACAGCTTCACCTGCATTCATTTCTGATAATGTACCTGAAGTTGCATACGAAGAACTTCCACCCAATGTGTCTTCTCCTAAAATATTGCCGCTAGGGTTGTCTAAACCCCCGGCTCCATTTACTCCGTAAAGAGTTGCGGTAAAGGTCGCACTTCCTCCTCCTCCTGTTACTGTGGCATTGTGTGTATGTGCAGGCGTTTGACTGGCAGTTAATGTAACACCTTCTGTACCCCAAACTTCACCTGTGCTAACGGGTGGTAAACCTGGGCCCGCACCTGTACCTACAGGTATGCGGCTTCTTAAATCAGGTAACAAAAACGTAGTTTGTCCGTTACCTCCATAATATGTTCCTATAATGGCATATAATGCTGTATACTCAGCTATAGACATGACTTGTCCGTTGCAGAACTGCCATCCTAATGGGGCGAAATTTCCGCCAAACATTCTGATTTCTCCTAGTGTTCCTTCCATGTTTTCTTTGATTAAATAGTTAATTAATTTCTTGATGGGAAAATACCGTAAATACAAATTATATAGTTCAATGCAAGCGATGGCATTTCATTGTTGTGCGGTTGGCTTGAACCATACATAGCAACAGCTATTGATGGTGCTGAAACAGTACCGTTTGATGTTACCAAAGAACCACTGTTCATGGCTACGGGTGTACCACTGCCACCTGCTGCATAAGTAGCTGCTCCTGCTCCGCTATCATCTACACCCAGGTAATTACCTGTAGGCGAAGCCTGTCCTCCGGCATTAACTGCTTTCAATTGTGCTGTTCCTCCTGACTGGCCTGTTGAACCACTGGTGGTAGCTGTGTGTGTGTGTGACGGCATTTGGGTAGAAAGTAGCGTAACTGTACTTGTTCCGCCCATTTGCCCAAGCTGATAATAGCTTAGGCCGGCTCCCTGGCCGGTACCTACCGCTGTGCGTCCTCTAAGATCGGGTAATCCAAAAGTTGATCTTCCGTCACCACCAAAAGTGGTACCAAGAAGAGCAAAAAGAGCCTGATTTGTGCTAATGGCTAATAATGAGCCATTACACATACTCCAGGTTCTGGGTGCAAAATCTCCCGCGAAAAGGCGGATTTCTGACATTGTTCCTTCCATAGTTTGTGTTTTAAGGGTTAATAATTAATAAATAGTTGTTTTATGTTTTAGTCTTATTTTTTTAGTTATGAAATACATCTCCAGCTTTTATGCCTAAAGCAAAGAGTTTTATTCCGGACATATATCCTTCTCTTGTTGATAAAATATTTAAACGTATAAATTTCTTATCCTTGCACGCCACAATTAATCCATATAAAAAATCTGCATGTATAACCGTTCCCGGTTTTACTTCAGGCGGATTGTTTACATCAGCCGGAGTAATTTCCAGCAAGCGTGCTTCCATTCCTCTTAGTTTGGTAGAAGCCCCACCATACTTTGGATTGCATGCGTTAACAAGACTTTCTATTTCATCAGCACTATGCTCGTCCCAGTTAATGGTTAGCTGGTTTGTACCCGGTTTTTTAAAGAACGCTGTTTCACTACTTGCTTCCTGTTTCTGTGCTTTGTTCAACACTTCTTCATTCAGTAAGTTGTTTAATATATTTACTACTACCAAACCCATACGCTGGCTATGTAAACCATAGCTTTCTCCGGGTATTAATGGTACTTCTTCTTTCCAAACCACAGGTCCTTCATCAACCTGCTCGGTTATTTTATGAATAACCACCCCTCCGTTTTTTTCCCTGTTTTTTATTTGCCAAAAAATAGGGTCAGCTCCTTTGTATTTTGGTAATAAACCAAAATGAAAATTATAAAAACCTTTTGGTGCTATTGCCAATATCTCGGTTGGAAATGCCCATGGAAAACCGAATACCCAAACAGCATCAGGCTTTATACCTGCCAACCATTCTTTTTGTTGTGCTATCCAAATTTTTCTTTCAAACAAGCCAATTGCACTTTCAGCAACACCTAAATTAATAAGAGGTTGTTTTAGTATTTTTATATTTTTTTCTAATATTCCAACTCCTGCTAAATGACCATTGTCTACTAAAAATTTAATAGAAGGGAATGCAAGTACATCGCTGTTACAAATAACTGCTATTTTCATTTACACTCCAGGATAAGGGTTATACCAACCTGAGGATGGTGCATCTAATGCCTCTATTAAACTTTGGTTATTTGCATACAGTGTATTTAGCTCCTGTACTATTTCTCTTTTTATATTTTTACCATCAAAGGTGTTTTTTATTAAGAAAACTTTTGCTCCATCGCCTGATTCCTGAGATAATATGTTTATTTTACCTCTTTGCGAATGGACAGTAGTTTCTGCAATTGTTTGTTTAAGGTCTTTTAAATTTTCAGTATTGTTTATTGCTTCCTGAAGCAACAAGCCTGTTTCGTAACCCAGATAAGGAAATGGGTTATCTGCCATTGCTGTTAAATCATTCAGTTGGCTTTCATCTATGTCTGTATTGCTTGTTACTGTAGTATATATGGTTACCTCTTGGCCGGCACTGTCAAATGGTTGCAAGAGGAATGGTAAACCTAATAGAGGGATTGTTTTATGATAGCCCCTCTCAACATATTCTTTTAAAAAAATGCTGGCTTCTTCACCACAAAAAGTAGCAAAAATAAAATCGGGTTTAAATTGGTCTATGTATTGAAAAGTTGATTTAACATCGGCTAAGCTTCCGGGAGTACTAATAGGTGCAACGGCAAAGGGCATTGTTGCATTTTTATCAGCAGCTTGCATACCCATTTGCAACATTAGTGAGAATGAATAGCCTGAATCGTAAATACCACTCATAAACATACCTTTTAAACCTTTATTCTGAACACCCCAATAACCTAATGACCATATTTGTTGCCAAACATGGGTTGAGTTAATATAAATATTGGGTTGGAGTATGCGTGCATCAAGTATATGTTCACCTATATTATTGATGATAACGGGTATTTTTGTTTTCGATAGTTTTTCTGCTAAAACCAGTAGTGTTCTGTTTGAAATAATACCGGTTATTGCATCTACATTATGATAATTAATCAATTTGTTAATGGCAGTTTCTGTTTTTTCTTTCGAACCTTCAGCAATAAATTCAGGAATAAATTCTATTGCATAATCTCCATTTGTAGTTAACGTTTTTAATCCGCGCTTTACGCCCTGTTCAAAGTCTTTGCCTACGGGTAAAATTGTTGAAGAGGGTAATAAAAGACCTATGGAGAAATTTTTTGACATTACTTAAATATTTTGCTTGTTTGAAACTTTGTGGTCAAATGTTGGTAAAAAAAATAGTAATAGCAATAGGGAAAGTACTCTTTTTTCGTAGTATAAATACTCTTTTTTAAAATGCACATTTTTTCAAGTCTCTGTTTTTCATGTGCTTGTAAAATAGTTAATAATTATTTAACTATAGGTGAGTAGAATTTAAGACTGTTTTAATTGGAAACTAAGGTTGCTAAAATTAAGGAAGTTTTTATTCAAAAAAAGTCATTAACCAGTCGTTTACCTTGCAGTCCATTACTAAATGTATGCGATCGGTTGTTCCTTTATTATTTACACTATGGTAGTAGTTAAAATTCAAAAACCAACATTCGCCCTCCTGCATAATTACACGTTCTTTATTTAAGTAAAATTCAAGCTCCGGATTGGTGGTTATAGGTATATGTATTCTTACTTCGCCATCTTCTATAGCTAGCCCATAATCTCTATGTTCTTTTATATTGGAACCTGCTTTTAAACTTAATAACCTAATGTCAATTTTCTCGCATTTAAAAGTATTGATTACTTCATTTAAATAGGTTGATTTTTTTAAATGAATCGTATCGGCATATATACCTAAACCTGTCGGGTCGGGGAATATGCGAGTTGGTTCGCCATTAACTGAACGCAAAGGTATAACGGTCCAGTCGCCACTATAATACCCTTTATTAAAGTGGGGTATCCATTCATCGGCTTTAAAATTATTTACTTCGTGCTGCATTTTTTGCGCATCGAAAACAAAGGGTAGCTTGCGTTTATCTGTCATAGGAAATAGTTATAATTAAATGGCCCACATACGAAGTATATTGCTATGTATTTGTTGTAATGTATTTGCTTGTTCTGTTTGCTGGTTTTGTAATAATGTTTCAATGCATTGCTGCATATCAAAAAGTATTTTTCGTTGTTCGCTGCTTTTTACCATGCTTTCTATCCAGCTAACAGCTACTCTTCTTTCGCCTTTGGTTACTTTTTTTACCTGGTGTAATTGGGTGCAAGGGTAACAAATAGCACTACCTGCCTGTAACTTATAAAGTTGTGTACCGCTGGGTGTTTGCAACTCTAATTCACCACCTTCGTATTCATCGGGGTTGTTTAAAAAAATTGTAATGGCTATATCTGTTCGCATCATGTTACCCATTAGCGGACTATCAACATGCCAGCCGTATTCCATACCTTCGGTATACTTGCTGAATAAAAATGGATACACGTTTTTAATAAAGGTTGCATTCCTGAACAAAACGCTCTGGTTAAGCGAGGTCAGTATAATCTGCTGTAATGCCATTGATGTCTGGCTTTGGGTATCTATTTGCAGATTGTTTTTTACCTGCCTGGCTGCTTGTGTGGCTGTTTTTTTTCCATCGTCAAATGTAGCCTGGTTGCTGATGGTTTTAATTTGTTGTAACTGCTCCGCGTTAAGCAGGTTTTCAATTGTTAAATAAGTGGCGTGTAACATAGGTATTGTATTTTGTTTAATCTCTTAACCATTTTATCATATATGGATATGGTTTGGTTTGTTGAATTGCTGCTTGTTTTTCATCGTAACACAGGCCAAGCCATTGCAGGTATGGCAAGGCTATATGGGTGCCTCCGGTATATTGTTGAATATACCAGTCTGAAGCTCCTTTGTAACCGTGTGGATGAAATACAATTTCAGGAGCTAACTCTAAGTGGGTTAATGCTGCGTAACTCCAGGCAATGGCCGCTAACTCTTCTCCTCCTGCTTCTGATTGGCTTTTGGTTTCTCCTACATTGCCAATGGCCTTTTTTCTATCTTCCATGGTCATTACTGCTACATGCCCTGCTTCGTGCAGTAAATCACCCGGGTGTAAAAGTTTTTCTGTATCAATATAAATAACTCCTGCATTTATTAAAATACCGGGTAAGAAGGTAGGTTCATCAATTTGGATGTATTTTGTTTCTATACCTATCTCATTGATGAAGGCTACTATTTTTTCTACGATTGCTTCTTTATTGGGCATTATTTTTTTCAATTATAAAATCATCAATTATTAAATAATCAAGTTGGCTATCAATAAAAAAATCAATGGCTTGTTCGGGTGTTTCTACTATGGGCGTTCCTCGTTTGTTAAATGAGGTATTTAGTACAATACCATGTCCACATAAATTTTTTAGTTCGCTAATTAAATGAAAAAAAACAGGATTGTCATCTTGGGTTACTGTTTGTACGCGTGAGGTTTTATTTTTATGCACTACATCCTGCAACAGTTCTTCGTATTGGGGCTTAATGGTATTAACTAATAACATGTATGGCGATGACTCATCATGCTCGTAATAAGTTGTCAAGTCTTCTGCTAAAACCGAAGGTGCAAAAGGCCTGAAATCTTCACGGTTTTTAATGGCAGAGTTAATAAAATCTTTTACGCCTTTGTTTAAAGGGCTGGCTAATATGCTTCTGTTGCCTAATGCTCTTGGCCCAAACTCAGAGCTGCTTTGAAACCATCCTATTACTTTGTTTTGATGGAGCAAGTTGGCTGTTAAAGAGGCTATGTTTTCTATTTTGCTGAAACGTATCTTTTTCTCGTAGCTATTAATTGTTTTTTCAATAGTTTGTTTTGGATATTGGTATCCGAAATAGGTATGAGTAGGAAACGTTTTCTTTTCTTTTTGTAAAACCTCTAACCAGCCATAATAAGCGCAACCTAAAGCCAGACCATTATCGCCTGATGCGGGTTCAATGTAGAGGTTTTTAATGCCCAGTTCCCGTTTTATACGTACGTTGGCCAATGCATTTAAAGCTACTCCTCCGGCATAACACAGATTGGTTACGGGGTGTTTTTTTGTTCTGTGGTAAAGGGTATATAGTATAGCTTCTTCCAGCTGTTGTTGTGCCCAATGGGCAATATTGCTATAGTACGAGAAATTGTTTTTTAACTGGTTAAAATTTATAGCGGGATTGGTGAATTCTTTTAAAGTACTTTCGTTAAGTAATGCTCTGCCATCTTTTAAAGTAAATGCTTTTAGTTTAATAACATTGGGCTTACCATAGGGTGCCAGACCCATTAACTTCCCTGCATCATCCATATTACCGAAGCAGTAATTACTTATAGCCGCATAAAAACCTCCTATGGAATGGGTATTGGTTGAAGGGCGTAAAATATAGC
>CAYTWI010000051.1:0-15985 GCA_964442045.1 uncultured Bifidobacterium sp. | reverse complement strand
GCTGGGACGGCTTAAATCCAGTACAGAAAAATCTTTTATTAAGGGTTGTAATTGTCCGTTCCCGTAATGATAAAAACTATCTTTTTCGCAATACAATTTATTAGGGTGAGTAAGCATTTCTGCTTCGTTTAAATTAAGAGCACCTTTTATATCATCGCACTGGTTATAAGGGCTGCCGGTACCATCCAGTATAAATACATGTGAATCTTTAAAGGGTGAAGTACCTATGGCACTATAGGCATGTGCCATATGATGTGATATACTAACTACGGGTACTTTAAAATTGGCGGGAAAAACGCGTTTGCCTTTGTATTGGGTTAGTTTAATTTCATCTTTTTCAAAATTGGCACATTGAACCACGAGGCTTAGTTGATCAAGCGTAATACCTGCTGCCTGCAAACAATACTTGATGGCATCTGAATCATTACCACCATCGTGTTTTACTCTTGTAATACGCTCTTTTTCTATTGCTACCAATACTTTTCCATCTTTAAGAAGAACAGCGGAACCATTATGTGATAAGCCAGTACCTAATATATAAGTTGTCATTATTTGGTATTAGTTATTTTTAATAAGGGTGTAGTGCGTAGTGGTTGAATTGTTTTGTTTTTATAGTAATTGTTTTTTATCATAAGGGATATTTAGGCTTACAAAATAGGTGAAAAATGTATTTTCTGTTTTATGGTTTTTTGTGCTTACGTTTTCGGTTTGTTTGTTGTTCGTTTATTTATTTATTGGTAAACAGACCGTAAATGATAGGTTTTAACTGTGTGCTACTCTTTTATAGTGAATTACGGACTGTATTTATTTAAATATTTAAAAATCGAAAATATGTGGTAAGCATAGTGTAAAACAATAGGGAAAACACTCTTTTTTGCTAGTATAAATACTCTTTTTGTAAAATGGTATATTTTGTTTATGGTAAACTAATTATTTTGCCTTTTATAAAATTATATAAGTGAATATATTAGATATAAAGCAAAGAAATATACTGAATGGTTTGTGGCAGAAAGCTGTTAATATTAAGTCTCAAAGTGGTGATTTTAGCTGGCATGAAGCAATGAAAGTTTTATACCAGTTAAATATTGGTATGGAAGAAACAATACAGTATTTATATTACAATAAACCGAGTTTTGAAGTATTTATAAACTGGGTAGAAAGTAAGACTATAAAAGTGGAAGATGTATTGCCTGTACAGAAGGAGGTGCTGAGTGCAGATGATTTACTCTTTTGGGAACAGAATGGTTATATAGTTATAAAACAAGCAATAACGGAGCAACAGTGTATTGACGCAAAAAATGCTATATGGCATTTTTTGGATGCGTGTGAGCAAGACGAAAAAAGCTGGTATAAACCACACCCGGCTAAAAAGGGTTTAATGGTAGTTTTTACGGAGCATGAGGCTTTACATAAGACACGTAATTCTGCCCGGATACGTGGTGCTTACGAGCAGCTTTATAAAAGTACTGATATTCACAAAACGATTGATAAAGTTAGCTTTAATCCTCCGGAAACAAGCCAGTATAAATTTATGGGTAGTTCCCTGCACTGGGATGTAAGTCTGGCATTGCCTATACCTTATAAATTACAAGGTTTATTGTATTTAAATGATGTGAGTGAGGATGGAGGTGCTTTTCAATGTGTGCCGGGCTTTCATTTAAAAATAGCCGATTGGATGGCTCGTGTTCCGGAAGGCATTAATCCGCGTACTTATGCAGTAGATACTTTAAAGCCTATATCCATTGCGGGTTCTGCAGGCGATTTTATTATATGGCATCAGGCCTTGCCTCACTGCGCATCGCCTAACAGGAGTAAGGTGCCTCGTATGGTTCAGTATTTAACCTATTTTCCTGATAATTTAAAGGAACATGATGTGTGGATTTAGCACTTATGTTGATTAAATAATACTAACTTACAACAGATTTATACAAAAAAAAAAAGGCTGCTTGTACAAGCAGCCTTTTTTGTAGGTTTAATTTTTTATTGTTTAACCATTCGTTTGGAATCAATAATGGTTCCGTCAACTACTAAAGTATAAATATATACCCCGGTTGATAAATCATTGGCAAAAACGGTTAATTGTCCTTGTCCTTTTTCAAGTATATCGTGTGTTTTAATTACTTTACCATCGGCATTGGTAAATGTAATTTGTGCTTTGTTAAACTTGGCCGGAATACTATATGAAATAACGGTACTTTCAGCAAACGGATTTGGTGCATTTTGGTTTAAGATAATCACGTTTTTATCGGTAATGGTAATAGCTGATTGTGTTTTATTTGTAAGTTTAATATCGGCTTTACCTGTTGGTGTATTGATAGTACGTTTAATTTCTCTGCACTCTACTTTAATTTCTGTGCAAAAACGCTCAAAGCAGCATCTTTCTCTGTTGCTGGCAAATACTGTTAAACACACTTTATAGGTGCCGGATGTAGTATATTGGTGTGATGGGTTTGAACCTGTGCCGGTTGTACCATCGCCAAAATCCCAGAACCATGAGCCAATAGGTACTTCGGTATAGTATATATCGCTATTGAAATTATAAATGCAATTACGTTCATCTAAGTCGAAACCAATTTTACCTTCTATTTTACAATCACCTTCGCATGGTTTTTCTATTTTTAAGTCCCTGCAAATTTCGCGTGTACAGCATTCTTTGCCATTGAATATGGTTACTTTTAAGCACACCACATATCCACCGGTTGTATTATAGAAATGGGTAGGGTTTAATTCTGTTGAGCTGTAACCATCGCCAAATGTCCAGATGGTTGAAACTACCTGGTAACCGGCTGGTAAGCCTGTAATATCGGAAACAAAATTAACACCACAGTTATTTATTTTGAAATCCATACCTAATTTAAAATCACAGGGTGGTATTACTATTGGATGACAGTTGCCAAACAAGGCAGTTGCAACGCTGCCTGATGTTAAAGTGATATTGTGCACGCCACTACCAGAAGGGAAAGTTTGTGTCCAGCTGGCCTGATTTACTTCTGATACTGAATAGTTGCCTGGAGTAAGTCCTGTAAAGCAATAGTTACCTTGGTTATCGGTTACCTGTGTTGCTATTGTATTACCTAAGTTATCTTTGAGTACAATGGTCCAGCCGGCAAGACCTGCGTCAGTGGCAGGGCTCACATTTCCATCGCAGTTTGCATCATTTAACTTGGTACCACAAATGCTGCCTGTTGTATTACAACAAAGTGGTGAAAGTAAGTTGGCTCCTGTTATAAATCCGTCTACTGCAAAACCCATTGCTACACCACCAGTATTGCGAAGACTTATCTTTAAACAATGTTGACCTGCTGTTAAAGCAAAAGTTGAATCAAATATCAGGCGGTTTGCCCATTGGAACTGATAACCTAACATAGCTGATGCAATGGGGTTGCCATCTAAATAAATAATGGCTCCATCATCAACTAATAAATCGAACCTGATACGTACATTGTTGTTTTGGCAAACGCAAAAGCAACGTTGAAAATCGAAGGTTGGTTGTGGTGTCGGATTGTTGGTGCCATAGGCGTTTGACTGGAATGGCGAAACCCACCTGGCATTAGGAAAGCTAGCCCATGCTCCGTTGGGGGCTATATCCCAGCAGGGAGCAGGAAAGGTAATACCAGCTGAAGGTGGTGCTGCAATAAATGTCCAGTTGCTTTCAATGGCTAATGGTGTTTGGTAGGTAGAGGTACTTTGGTCAAAACCGGTACTAATGTTTAACGTGGTAGCTGCGCATGCTGGCGATGAGCAGCCCGTTTGGCCATAAACTGCTTGTGTTGCTGTTGCAATAAGCAATAAAATGAATAGTGAAATTTGTTTCATAAGTTGTGTTTTAAATGTTGTTTGTTAATAATGTTTTTACTTGTTTTTGTGTTTTTTCAATTGTTTAATAAATAAAATGTTTGTTTCCTTTTTGTGTTGTGTGTGGTTGTTTGATTACCTACTCTTCTTCGGATTTTTGGTGTTACTCCGTTTTAAAATTATTCAAACCTACTTATAGTTAGACATTTGTGGCAATAGTGAAAACTCTATAAATGTGTAGGAAAACACTCTTTTTTGATAGGAAAAACACTCTTTTTTTAATGTGAGCAGTTTTAATACAGCGTTAAGAATAAGGGTGTAAGAAGCATATATAGTATATAAAAAAGAGCAGGTTGTAATGCCTGCTCTTTAAAATTGGTGTAGCATGTGTAGTTACATGTTAAACCTCCTTTCTGTTTCCTATTAGTATAATTTGCTGTGTCTAAATTAGTGTGGAGGTATTTACTTAACAATACCAAAAGCCTTCTTTTTAGGTAGGACAAATACTACTTTTTAGTATGTTTCATTGTATAAATGTGCGATTAAAAAAATTAGCAGTATTTGTTATATGGCAATACTACTTTACGTTTCTATGCATTCACCTTTTTTTCCAACCACTCCACTTAAAGGGTAGCTACTTGTGCCTGTAAGGCATAACTTATAAATATGGCTGTAAATAATAAAATTGTTTTACCATAGCTATAGTGGAGTGGTTGGTAAGGTTTAAGGGTTACCTAGTTTTATTGCGCACAAGAAATATAAAACCAAACTCAAAAACAATAGTAGAAACACTCTTTTTATGTAGGGAAAACACTCTTTTTTTGAGATAGAATTAAAATGGAACAAATTTTAACAGGTGCTTATAACTAAAAAGCCGCTTACCTGTAAAGTGTGTTTTACTGATAAGCGGCTTTTGATTGTTAATTATGATGTAGCGATAGCACTTAGTGATAAAGTAAGGGGTATTTGTAAAACAGGTACAAAGCTATCGGTTACTGAATAAGCAGTTAATGTAAAGGTATATGTCCCTTCATTTTGTAATGGATTGTTGTTTGCAACCCAATCGTTTATTCCTGTTGCTATCATGTTGGCAATGCTTGTTCCATGGTCAGCAACAACCAGCTCGGTTGGTGTAACCAGCAGCACCGGTAGGTCTATAGGGAAAGTTGTTCCTGGTATTACATAGGTATAATCGCATTGCATTTTTATAGTGTATTGGGTAACGGCACTGTTTATGTTTTGTGTTAATGCATCAAACAAAGCAAGCAATTGTGTATTTAATGTCCGTGTTGGCTGAACCGGATATGTGGTTGTTCCAATGCCGGCTATGTCTATGGTATTATTGGTGTTTAACAATGGAATCAATTTATTGTAAAACATAACCAATGGTGTTTGATAAATAAACAAAGGATTGGTTGTTTGCCAGCTTCCATCCGCATTTTGTAATAACTCCTCGTTACGTATTACGGCTACACTGCTCCATGCATTTTGTGCACTTAAAATATCAAGTCCATTTACTACCACTGTTCTTGCTACTACAATATTTCTGTTTTCGTAAAGTAGGTATACTTTTTCACCTGAGTTGTCAAGTTGATAGTAAAGGTAAGCATGTTTGTTACCTGCTATTGCTTCGTTTGTGTAACCGTCTATTGTTACTTTTATGTCAGCAGTATCTGATTGAGCATCGCTTGGTTTAATTGTTATTATCAGATAGTCTGTTGTTTCTTGTGCACTTTCGGTAATGGTATAAGCCAGAGTAAATGGCGGTACAGGTGTATCGGCAGGGGCCGATTTTAAAAGAGGTGTTCTCGGATTTACCTGGTTTGTTTGTTTCCATTGTGTGGCTACATCATTTACTAAATCAATAAAGGCAAGCATGGCGTAACGAGCGTTAATAGCTAATGGTGAAGTAGCATTTAAAGTAGCAGGTGTGAGCAGGGCAAGGCTGTTATCAAAATCGGCACTGATAAGCGGATAGTTGCTTATAAATTGTGCAAGCGCCTGATATAATGGTAAGTTATTGGTGTTGGCATTGGCATAATGGGTTTGGTTTTCAGTAGTAACGTTAAACTGTATCTCTGTTACTATGGTATCTTGCGCAGCTGAACTGTTCTGATAGGTGTAGTTGTATTCCCATGTACGTGCTTCTGCAATGGTTATTGGTTTTGTCTGTTTGGTGTCGTTAACAGGATAATCAAAATTTTGTGCTGTAATAGAAGGTGGTGTAGGGTAAGCACGCAAAGGTATTGGTATAGTAGTCAAACCTACATCGCTCATATTAGCAAGTGGACTTGGTTTGTCGCCAATTTCTGCATCAAGTGGAACAATAAAGGTTAACCACGATGATGCTAAATAATCAGCTAAATCTGGTATTTGTGTTATATCAAACTCTAGGTGGCTTACTTTGTATTGCATATCGCCAAATGAAAAGCTGCGTCCTTCGGCTGCGTCTTTTGCTTCAAACATATAGGTAAGCCATGAGTTACCGTTAGCAGTCGGAACTTTAGCTGTTGACAATGAATACTCGGTTGACTTAGGTACAATGTCTGATCCGGCTACACTTGGATCCTGACCTAACATTTTTCCATACAATGAAGGGACAAATGGTGCCTGTGGAGGCTCATTATTAACCCCCTGGTATGATGAGCTGATGCTTGCTGTTGTTTGTACTGATGCTACATAACGGTAAGCATTGGCCAGTTGTATCAGTATCTGTTGTTTCCATTTATCTTGTGCATTGCCAATATTAGCAGGGTCTTTAGCTGCACACGGAGGTGTTTTTTGTCCGTTACAAGGGTCAATAATAAAGTCAATAGTTCCTTCAATGGCTTCTGCTAAATTTTGTTTGGCATCTAATATTAGTTGTAAGTAATCAGGGTCGCCTGCAAATACATTTTCGGCAGTTAATAAAAAGGCAGGTACTGAATAAGCGGGGCTTAAAAATTTATCAACGGCTTGTAAGAACTGTTGCCCCCAGCTATCCATATCAATACTGGTAAAGTTCTTATTAACGCCAGTGCTCATATCAAATGCTTTACCTTGTTCATAGCTGCTTATTTTGGCAGAGAATGACTGTAAGCTTGTGGCCAACGGGATAGGAGCAAAGTAATACATTTGCTGGTTGTTGAAATCAAACTTCAAACCATTAGCTCCCGTAGTATCAAAACGGACCATCCATATCGGGGCGGTGGCAGTTGTATCGCTATTGCCTTTGGTTAAGTTAGCGCCTGTAGATGCTTTCAATACAATACCTGTATTGGGCTGGTTAATGAATGCTGCTTCAAACTCCTCTGCAAAATAAGTAAGTGCCAACATGCTGTTTACATTGTTTTCTGATAATGGTTGTATAACGGTATTGGCTAAAGCTACTCCTGCTACGTTGGCAAAATTAGGATCTAAATTAGCTACACGCTGCATGGTTAAGCTGGTTAGCACCAGTGAAATTTCAGGCAGGCTGGTTAAGTTAGTGGTTGTTACAGGGGCATTGATAGTATATGTTGCAACGGCAGCCGGTTGTTGTCCTGTAGCTATTGCTTTCAGGTAAGTAATAATAGGATTGATAAAGTTGTTTAACAAATCGCTGTTGGCAATGGTATGTTCGGTTGGTGTGTTAACATCGCCAACTACTTTATCTTCTACTGTTGTGGTATAATGAATAACCATATCGCTGCTGTTAAGCTGATAGTAGATATTCATATAAGTAATTAAGTCTATTTGTGCATTGTTTTGCGCACCTGTTCCCTGATAGCGTACGGTATTAAAATTAAAGTTCAGGTAAATGTTAGGCGTGTTAACATTTAATTTGAATATATACGATGCAGATACGGAAGGCCATTGGCTAAGTGCAATAATGGCATCGGCATACAACAGCTGCATTGAAGCATTTAATGGGCTTGTCGTTGCTGGTGGAACGTTACCGAACATATCCTGCCAGTTAAGCACCATTTGTACGTTTGTGCCTATACCTGCATATGGGTTCGGATATAAAGGGTCGGTACCTGCCGGTTGTACATATTTGTAGTATGGTACAACGGCATTGTAATTCCAGTATGCTGCATCATTGTTGGCAGTAGCATTGCCTGCTTTGGTATTGGCAATGGCTTCTTCGTCCATCGAGTCTACCGGACCTGCTGGTGTGAAATTTATATAAGCAGGTATGGCAGGAACTAATAAATTGATTAAGTTGAATTGTGTTTCTAAATATACCTTGTTTTCTGCGGGGGTAGGTATTGGTTGTGTTGGCATATAATCGCCCGGATTTTGACGCGAAACCTGATAACCTACATTGCCCGGTAATAAGGTAGCTACACGTGTAGTATATTGTTGTGCTGCCGGAGCATCGTCAGGCGACTGAACAAATACGGATGTGTTTGAGGTATCAATGGCATCGCCAATTACTACTCCGTTTACAAAAGGATTGGTAATTAAATTATCGTAGGTAATAACCAGGGTAAGGTTAGCTATTCCATTACCTGCAAATAAGGTATCAGGCAGTCCTTTGTTTTCGCTGTTGTTATAGTAAAAATAAAAACCACCGCTGCGTACTATGCTGCATTCCCACAATAGCTTAATAAAATCTCCGGCACTGTTTAGTGTATTGTAATCTCTTACGGGAGGTGTGCTAAGGGACATAAAGTCCATTGCCATTAATGCTACCGGGTTGGTTTCGGTTGAAAGGTTTGCTTGTACAATGGCTGTTTTAAATTGACCGTTTGCATCGGAAACATAACCACCCGCTGAGTTTTGTGTAGGGTCAGGCTGATATAGTATTTGAATTTGCTGAATGGTTTTTGTGCCATCGCTGTCATTGTTTGTATTCAAATAGGTGAGCAACTCCTGCAAGTAAACAGTGCCTGCATCGTCTGCCCCAACAAGGTTATACATGTTGTTTGACAGTGGTGTTATTTGCCCGTTAACAGCTGTAATTTTTTGCAGTGAAAAATTAACTATGGTACTCCAGGTATAATTTTTTACTGTTGCTTTGGTACTTCCGCTTTCGGTTGTTGTTAATGTTTTAACATCAAAAAGCCAGTTGCCATTTTCTGCAAAAATAGTTGTTAGGTTAGAAGGCAGTTTCCATAGTACGGGTTCGGTGCTAATGCCTGTATAATAATCACCGGGATATTGCCATAAGGCAGGACTACCTAATGAAAATGTTTGTGGTGTATCATTGTAATTGATAAGTGCACTTGGCCCTTGTGTTAAGGTTGGTTCAAAGCTGGTGCCTGCTATATCGTTTATATGTTGTATCTCGTTGTCGTCAATGGTAATGGTCAATGTGTTGTTGGTTGACGCTACCATGTTAATCCAGCTAACATTCGGATTTTGTAATAACACTGAATATTTATCGCCTTTCTTCAAAGGTGGAATAGCTATTTGCTGACCTGTTAACAAGTACAATGGTTTTGTAGTTCCAACACTTGCATCAGGTGGAGGCGGTAAGCGCAAGCCATGTAACATAAAGCGCGAAGCCATACCGGCTATGCTTTGTACACTGGCAGCTACCGCACTGTTAACAACATCGCTTACTTTGGCTGATGTACCGGTTTGTGTGTTTAAATAATCTAATGCTGCCTGCAATGCCTGTTTAGCCAATAGCGCAATAAAATCGGTAAACATAAATGTAGGGAACGACAAGTCGGGTTGCTCTTCGTATGTAGGATCAACTACATTGCTGCAATCGTTATTGTCATAATATTCAGCTGTAATGCCTGACTGATAATCAACACTGCTTGATGCAAGTAAGGCTGTTATATCGCTGATATAATTTTGCGTACCTGTCGGTGTGTTTGTTGCAAAATTAACCGGATTGCCTGCCGTGCCATTCAGGTTGGTATTTAAAATTAATTCAGGTACTACGGGGAAAACAGCCGCATCCATGCTACCGCTTTGCGTGGCATCAACTGCACTGATGTTTAATTTAAAGTAATTACTAAAGAAAGTTTTTATATCATCATTCGCAGCGTTTGCATAGTTAAACGGAGCTACATGGTTTGGCCTTGTGTTAAAATAACAAAGTAGTGTGCTTATTTGTGCTGCTGTTATGGTTTGGTTTTGAAGCCAGTTTAAGCCTGTGTTATCAGTGCTGTTGCCAATTAATGCATTGATTGCCCAATATAATACGCCTTCAGTTAAACCGGAAAGGCTATTATCTCCGGCATCTGTTTTTATGTAGAGCATAGCTTCGTACTGCGGCCCTGATGAACCTGTTTCGCCCGATACGGTGAGTTGTGGAAAAAACAATAAATCTAAAGGTACCGGTGTAGCCGGTTTAATAGGTTGCCATTTTAAAGTTATTGTATCGTTTACAGCCATCATTATTCCCGGTGCGCTCATTGTTGCAGTTAATTTTCTTGCTGAAGTTTTTGTTACTGTTTTAGGCGGACATAAATTCCATGGAGCACTAGCCGAGGTATCGCTACCAATGGTAAATGATGCACGGATAGTAGCACTGAAATGCAATGATACTTTAATTGAGAATAATCCCAGGTTTATTTTAACGGTAAGCTTTACAGAAACACCTGCTTCAAAAGTAATAGGTATTGGCATATAGCTTTCTATTACCATGGTAATATAGGCATAGGCCATAATATCAAGGCGGGCTGATATAATAGCAAAATTAATTTCGCCATATATGTGACCGGTTAAGCCAAATGTTCCCTGTATTTTATAATAGGTTTCATCATGGCTGTTTAATGACGGGTTGGCACTGAAAAAGCCTAATACGCCCTGAAAAATGCCAACGGCTGTTAATGAAAGTCCGGCTTTTAAAATACCTTCATCAATGGTTTTACCAACGCCTAATGAAAGGCCTAAACCAAACTCTATTACAGGATTAAATACTCCGCATGTTGTAGTAGGTACACTGGTAGAAGTAGCCCCGCTTAAATAACCAAAATAGAATCCACCGTAACCTACAAAAGGAAATACTTGTATAGAGAATGAGCGAGAGAAATCGGTTATGCTGGCCGGGAAACCAAAGTCTAAATAAAAGTTACCATTGGTATAAATTTTTATTCCGATTATAGGTAGTGTTATGGATACTTCGCCAAATTCAAGGTGTCGCCATGCATCTGGTACTTGTAAGTCCAACTGATACATGCCTATGGTATCATTTATTTTTTTGTATAATATTTCAAATTGTAAACCGGCAAATGCTTTTGCAGCTGGATTAACCCCTACCAATAACCCATACATGTTAGGATCATTAAACACGGCAGCAATGCGGTAAAATTTAGCTACGGTAAAATCAGTACCGATGAGCCAATTGCTGTTTTGGTCGAATACCAATGTGCCAGGTTTGGTAGTGCTTGATGGTGCCGGTACAGGTACATCGGTTGAGTTTTCATCGGATGAAGTAGTAAAGGCATTTTCCAATGCTGTAATGGCGGCATCTACTGAGTCTAAACTAGGTGTGTCATACATGGACACATGCTGACCCATAGCCAATAATTTTAAGTCGAAAAACTCACTGCCCATTCCCGGTACGGGTGGCATTTTGGTGGCATCGCTTCCTTTGCCATCTTTTTGTAATGGCGAATCGCTTTCAATAGGTAAGCCTAAGAATGTTCCGTCAAAATACATGTACACACCACTTCCTGTAACGGAATCTTCTTTGGTTATCTTAATACCTTTTATATTGATAAAACCTAAATCAACATTAATTGGAATGGTGGCTACGATACTGCTTTGTACAGAGTCTTTATAACGGGTATAGGTAAATTCAAATCCTGACAGGTCAATACTGTTTAATAAATTCCACGGAGCCGGTAAGGTAAAGCCCGGGCTAAAGACACCTACAAAGGTGCTTATCAGTTCACCTAACGAAATCTTATCAAACTTAATGTCTATAATATCGTTCTTAGCGTTACTTGTATAGGTAATGGTGCTTGCAAACTCAGGTAGTTTTAAATATACTTCAGTATCGGCAGTGCCAAATTTATAACCTACTATAAAAGTTAGCCCGAGCATTTGGCGTGCATCGGCTATACCGGTAATGGTACCCGATGTTTTACCATCGGTATAAGTAATATCAACATTAGCACTTAACTTTAAGTCGAAGGTACTGTATTGTAAATGCCAGTCAACATCACCTTTAACTTCGTAGATGGATGATTTACTTTTATCATCAGGTAATGTATCGGTGAAGCTTACGTTGCTTATATTGGGTAAGTTATTGGTTACCCAGTTTGGAATGGTATTGATGCCCATGCCAAATGCCTCTAAGAATGTAGTAGCAATATCGCCTAAAGAAATGGTTTGGTCTGTTCCTGTGCTTGCACCAAATACCCATGCTTCTGCTGCGTATGCTGCATATATATTTAAGTCAACTCCTGAGTCGGGTGTATCAGGTCCGATATGGAAGGTTCCATTTATTTGCCCGGTGGCGGTTCCTTGCATACTGTTTATTTCAAAACCTAAACCTGTCATTGTAAAGCTAAGGTTAGGACTCTGTAAAGTAAAGAAAGTCCAGTCATTGGTAATATGGCAGCTTAATGTATATTCCTTTGATGTGGGTTCTATATCCATTACCAGTGTATCAATTTCAGATTTTAAATCAATTTGTACACTTGGAAGAAACATCTTTAATAAATCACCCAATTGAATAGTACCTTCTATTAATTGAACACCCATAGCAAAGGGTGAATAAAAAGCTGATGCTTTGATTGTATTGGGATATTCTCCTGTTACCGGATCTTTATCACCAATATTAAAATAGCCTATTATCTGAACATTTGTATCGCGTTGTGTGGAGTCTCCAGGGTAAGCAACATAAATATCTATTTCTAAATTATTTAAAGTTAAATTACTTAATAATAACCAAGGCTGATTAGTTTGTGCAGTAATTCCTATTGAAGATATTGTGGTATCTGCGGCATCATAAATCAAACTTATTTCACTTACTCCAACATCAGCAAAAGCATTTAATGGTGATGGTAATACACTTGAAATATTAATACCACCGATTAATTGCGAGAAAAAAGAAATGCTGGGATAATTATTTTCAAATGACGCATTGAGTACCCATTCATCTAAGATAATAGGTAAGTCCATAGCTAACTTCAATGGAATACCAATATTAATTTCGCCTCCTATACTACCCGTTACAGGAGTTTGTGTATCGCTGGCATTTACTATTATAAAAGGATTGCCAATGCTAAACCAGTTCACTCCTGCAATAGCCCATGTTCCACCTATTAAAAGTCCATTTAATTCAGATACTAAAAAAGTACTTGGCTCTGTAAAATCCATTTCAATCGGGAAGTTTACAATACCTAAAATGGAAGCGGTTCCATTTTTGATTGAAACTGTTTTTCCATCAGGTGACTTTTCTATAGAAGCACCATTGATTATGAAAGGCTGATTGGCAGTAAGTTTTTGGTAAAAATCGGCAATAGGACCACTAGAAAGCACTCCCGGCACTAAGTTAAGGTGCCCCGATGTATTGGCATTTACCAATTCTGTATATAGTTCATCAAGTGTCATTGGGCTTGTATTAAGGGTTAATAATATTGCTGTTCAGGTATATTAGTGCATCTAATAATTTGTCGTATTTTTCATTGTGAAAATAGGCACCTATTTTATTGAAATATTTAGTCTGCTTGAGGTCAGGATTTGGATTTAATGTATCATAAGCATACTTGCCAAGAACATAAGCCGGGCTTAATTGGTTTATAACTCCTGGTCTGTTTAATCCACTATTAGCAGCAGTAAGTTTTGTATTAGCAGCCGACCTCCAGAGTCCAGGAAAAGTACGCTCCTTTGAAGATATCATAGTGGCAATTTGACCATTAAGGTTATTAGCAGGATTGGTACCATTAGGTAACAATGGAAAAATTGATTCTCCAACAACGTCTCCGGTTGTTATTTGCAAATAAGGTCTCCCAAAATTCATAGCTAGTGTGGCTGTATTTTGCCCTTCAAAAACAAAAGGTAAATTGGCCATGTAATAAGTATAGTTAAATATAGGGGCAGGTACCGGACCAATTTGTACTACCAATATTTGTTTTTCTTCCAATCCTGCTATTAAGGCGCTTAACGCTGCCGGATCAGTCCCACTGTAATATTTTACTCTTTTACTTAATAAAGAAGAAGCCAGATAATCATCACAAAAAGTTTTAGCTTGATAAAAGCTGCCTTCGCCCTTGTATTTACCAGTATTAATTAACGTTTCTAAAGTGGCTAAATTAACATCATTGTCTTGCCCTTGTTGGTTAGTAGGTGAAAAGCTAACTATAACGGCTTTTGTAGGAACTCCTTTACTTTGTAGGTAAGAAATGCCACAACACATGTTAAACAAGGATAATATTGGATCTATTGTTCCTGTATTAATTCCGTACATAGGACAAAGCAAAAAATTCTTGTCTACTCCATATAAATCTAATAAAGTTGTTGTTAAGTTTACTGTGGTAGTCCATGATGCAAGTGCTGCAGGAAACTTAGCCCAAAATACGTTATCCCTTGTTGGATTCTCAATATAAAAAGCCTGTTGGTTAAAGTTTGTAATTTCAGTGTCTAAGTTAACAGTTCTATTATCAGCGTTAATATAAATGGCGTTTTGGCTTTCTCCTTGGGTCCAATTATAAGGTTGTAATTCTATAATATATCTTGCTAATAATCCTGTTAAGGTAGTAACGGCATTATCATATCCACCTGTTAAGGCTAAATCGCATGGGTTTTGGTCTGCTTCAAAAGAAAGAAAGTTCACCGTTACCGTACCGGTATCATCTGAATTAGGAAAGGTAAGTGTTTGTGGATTAGCGGGGTCAATTGGTAAGAGCACCTTCAACTTATTGAGCGCATTTCTATTTTCATAAACAATTATAAAATTGGCATTGCACCCTAATCTAATCATATTAAATAGTATGTTAATAGAGGAGGATTGATGACCGAAATTGCGACTGTTGGCTACAAAAATTTTAACTGTTTCTAAGCTTGCCAGATATCTTTTTACCTGTATAGTAGCTCCTTCAAAGAGCTCGTCATTCTCTGCATCGGTAGCTGTTATGAGTTGATTTATATTTAATGGCATAATTTAACTTTTTACGTATGATCCATACCAGCCTAAACTTTCGGGTTTTGCATCGGTAGCTGGGTTACCGAACAACATAAAACATACATTTCCTCCGGGAGGAAATGAAAGGCTGAATACTTCTAAAGCAATATTGTTTATTTTCATGAGGTAGGCGGTACCAGTAGTACCTGTTGCTTTTTGCAGCATAATAGAACCAATGTTCAGTTTCAATACGCCTTGTAAGCTGAACGAAGGTGCCTGCGGATTTACACCAGGTAGTTTCACACCTGCCCATGCGCCTGTTGCACCTACGCCCCAGGCCATCATAAAGGTTGAAGTAAAGCCGGCAGAACTAGCCAATGAACCGAGTGTGCCCATGTTTAAATTAAACACCAAAGCATACCATTGGCCGCTTACATTTTGCTGTTGTTGTAAGGCTGGTATGGCTACATTTAAATAGCCCTGCGAGGTAGGCGTGTTGGTGGAGTCGCCACTGGTAATGCCTGAAAGTTGCAAAGGAAAATGTGCATATAAACTATTAGCACGTGGTGTGCTTTGCCCTATATCAAATGCCATTTGATTGATATCAAAAACAAATGTTTTGGTAGTAGGTGTTTCCAGCTGAAAGGTAAGGTCAATATATAAATTGGAATATGATAATCCCCTGAAGTTATCAGTTGTACTGTCCGGTTCTGCTCCAAATGAAAATAAATCGAAGCCAAGTAAATCAGTATAATTAATAAAGCCCCAGAATGAAAATTTTGAATTAACAGTATTGCTTGTTACATCGTTTTGTGCAACTACGGTAACAAAGGCAGTTTTTATAATTTCAACATCGGTTATAATACTGCTGTTTACCAGGTTTAATACATTGTCTTCGGTATTGGTAAATGCATAAGATGGCACACCATTGTTATTTTCGTAAGTACCAGTCAGTATAATTAAATTATTCCTGTTGGTGGCATCTACTTTTTCTCCAAATAGCTTATTTACGGTCAGTGCCAGGTAGCTGTTGTAATTATATATTTTACTATTGATGAATACTACTTTCAGTTGTAATACCACAAAGTCGTAATCAACCGAAGAATTGATAGGAGCGCTTGTTTTATAGGTAGCAGGGTCTGCTCCCATACCTTCAAAAGTGGGGTCTTCGTAATCAATTAAAGCAAACATGGA
>CAYTWI010000050.1:0-24641 GCA_964442045.1 uncultured Bifidobacterium sp. | reverse complement strand
ATTATAATTTGCTGCTGATTTTAAATTTGTAATGGTATAATGTATTATTGAATCGCAGCCTTTTGAATTCACTATTTTCTGCTCATAATTGCCTGCATTTTTATACACAATCCCGTTCAGTATTAGGCTGTCGCACATTGGTATAGTATAGTTTGAAAAACTCGTTTTATTGATTGTTATATTAGCATAAACAATCGAGTCGCATCCCGTAAATGTTTTATGGCTTAACTTATATAAACCCGATTGTGTATAAACATTGTTATTTAATTGAAGGCTATCGCAAGCGGTAAAATTAATGTACACTGCCTTGAATTTATTAATTTGTATGTCTAAGTTAATAGTAGAGTCACAAGCAAATACATTGGTTGTTTTTTGCACATAATTGCCAGATGAATCGTAACGAATCCCGTTAATTACAATACTATCGCAGGCTATCAATTTTAAATTTGAAGTACTATTCCTTTTGGTGAGATTAAAAGTAATCAACGAATCACAACCAGATGCATTTGTTCTTTTTTGATTATAAGTTCCTGAATTTTTATAGGTAACACTATTTAAAACAATACTATCGCAAAAATCAATGTTATAATTAGCCAACGATTTTGAATTAACTCTTAAATTTAAGAAAACAACAGAGTCACACTGCTTAGTTGTTTTATAATTAAATTTATAAACTCCTGTATTCTTATAAACAATATTATTCAAAATAAAGCTATCGCAGGCAATTCTAGATATAGTATCTACCTTTGATTTATTTATTTCAATGTTCAAATTAATTAACGAATCGCAGCCAAATACATTGGTTGTTTTTTGAGAATAATTACCTGAAACAAAATACTTAATACCTCTAAACAATATACTATCACAGGCTACTAAAGCATAATTACTTTCGCTCTTTTGAAGAGTTAATTTGATGGTTATAATACTATCTCCACCCTGGATATTGGGAATAATATCTCCATATGTTCCAGTTTGAGTAATTAACCTGCCACTTGGTGCAGAAAAACTATCGCATTGGGTTTTACTAATGGTATTTTGTGTGTTAGAGCTTTTATAATTTTCTCGCCAATTTTCGTAAAACTTAATTAAGACATTAGAGTATGTAGGTTGTTGTGGAAAAGTAAAACCCAAGTATTTATAACCTTGGTTAACGTCACCAAATACTAAGTATTTACTTATATAATATGCATTGTTTTGTGCTCTAAAAAAGCTCAAAATTGAATTTGATGAACTCCTTAACGGTATAATAGGATTTACTCCTGTTTGAAGTAGTCTTTTTAAATTGCCTACTGAATCATAAAAACATATAAAATGATCATCTATGTAAAATGACTTGGTAATATTGACATTATTGGTGCTATTGAAAGTTACGGTCTTCAAAGCACTTGTATTATAATCGGCAACATATCCAATAACTGCTATTTCATTATTATTAACTTTTAGCATTTTTTGGAACTCACCATAATATGAATTAGAAGCACCCCTTATCCATAAACACTTGCCATTACTATTTATTTTTGCTATAAAACATTCTCCTACATTGGTAGTAGTTGTTGTTAAATCGGTATTTTCAAAAGTTTGTGTTATGGAAGAAACATAACATGAATTGGCTCCTGCAATATATACATTGTTAAAACTATCAACCACCATGTCATTCGGAGAAACTTTATCATTAGCACTGGTAATACTTCTGATTTTCCATAGCAGTGCTCCTGCTGAATCATATTTAGCTAAAAATAATTTATCAGCATTGTAACTGGCACCCGAAAAACTATTTGCAATTGTACTTCCTCTTGAATATAACGTCATAGTAGTTCCATACATTCCTGTAACATATATTTGGTTATTTTCACTAAAGGCAATTTTTTTTACGATTGCTGAGTTCATTCTACTATGCCAAAGTACATTACCAAATTGATTTATTTTAAGCAACATGGTATTAGCGGTGGGGCTGGTCAAATTATTAATAAAATAGTTAGAAGAGTCATTTAAATAAATAAAAGCATCATCATTTCCATTCCCTGCATGAGCAATAATATTTCCAAGCTTATCAATAGCTATATCGCTAAAAGAAACTTTATCAGAAGTTAACTTCCAAATTAGTTTCCCTATTGAATCCAGCTTAACGATAAAACCATTTCTAGGTATAAATTTCATGCCTAATACAATACTATCTCCTTTATTATCATATAATTTACTCTCTTCATTTGATGACCCCATAACATACACATTTCCGTAATTGTCTTCTACAGTTTTTCCTAAAGAATTACCGTAATAGGTATCATCATTATTAAAGTATATTTTCCATTTTAACACCCCATTCAAATTATACTTAGCCATTATGGTTTTTTGCTCCTTAGGAATAATTAAAGAATCGCCATAATAAGAAGGCAGTACGCAGTTCTTGTTAACAGGTTTTCCAAACATAAAATACCCGTTTTTACATTGTTCAATGTTGGTTACAAAGTTACCGTAACCGTCAATACTATCAAACCTAAAGGTTCTCATTGCAAAAAACGAATCCGGTTTATTGGGTTCTATAAAAACCTTAGGCCCTTTTGCTATAATACTATCATAACAACCATTAGCTGACCAACAAATTAATTTTACAGAATTAGAATCAATAGAGTTGTATTTTAAACTTGGATTAGGTGCGTTACTCACTTTAATTGAAGCATTAGGATAAAACTCCCATTTAAAAAAAGTTGCGTCCTTACATCTTTGATAAAAATTAACACTCTCACCTTCTACAACATTAATTTTATCTGTATGAAAAAGTGCTTTTGTTTTTTCAATCGTTATTGTAATAGTATCAGTAAATTTTGAAGAACAAGTTGCCAAACTACTAATTGCTTCCAAATAATACTTGCCCCCAGCCGTTAATGGAATGCTTGTAAAACTTATTCGTTGGCCATTCCCAACTTGTGATTCACCGTAATTGATACCATCAGCATAATTCCTTAATCTGTAAAAAACACCTGTTTCCGATGAATCAATGGAAATAGTTATTGGCTCGGTTTTACATAAAATTCTTTTGTTAACAGTATATGGTTTACCTATTAAAGGTGGGTTTACAATATTTATGCTTTGAGAAGCTGTATCGTATAAACCAGGACCATTTGATACGTATAAACTAATATTATAAACACCCGGGGTGGAAGTACCCCAGTAAATATTATTATTACATGTACCTGAATAGTACACACTATTAATATAATATGAACAAGAAGTAGAGCTTCCAACCGCACCATTAATAATTAAAGTAGCTCCTTTACATACTCCCTTTAAATTTAATTTTGCATAGGGTTTTGTTAAGCCACCGTCATCAGTTGAAACCAATATTACTCCATTTTTACCACAGGCATATATGCTATTAGAACTTGAATATATAGAATTAATATGGTAATTTAAAGAAGTAGGAAACCACTCTAAAACAAAACTACTATTTAAAGAATTAGCAAAAATACCGTGGTCGGTTCCGACAAATAGCTTACTACTACTACCTCTACCAATCATACAATTTGCATTTAATGGGCCAAAATCGTAATTGTTATATTCATTAACTTCAACTAAATTATTTGTATAATAAAGTGCTTTTCCAGCCGAAAAAAAACTATAACTTCCAGATGGATAAAAATCTCTATGGGTTTGGCCTAATGAAGATCTAAAAACTGAAGCAATTGTTTTAGCAAAACTGTCATATGTACCGCTAAACCAGCAATCGTTACTTCCTATAAATACATTTATCCCACTAAAACTTATGCAATTCAAATTGTTTTTAAAGGTATTTGGAATAACAAATGATGTTGTATCGAAAAATCCTACTATCAAACCACTATCTCCAACAGCCATATAATGTGAACTGTATGAAGAATATCCAATTTTATTCAAATTACTATTTGCCATTCCATAATAAACCAATGAATAGGCATTGGTAGCTAAATTAAATCTAAAAACAACAGCTTTATTGAAGGTAGTGTCTTTACCACAAACATAAACATCATTACTAGCATTTAAATTATACGAATAAGCATGATTAAATCTCGACCTGTTATACAATAAAGAATCGGCTGCATTACCCGTTATGTTGTATCTAGTCCAACTTGAAGCACCAACACCTCCTGTATTTGTTTTATAAACACCTTTATAACCAGAAACGAGACCATTGTTCCCTTTAAATACTACTCCTGTTAGCTGGTCATTAATACCAGTACTTAAATTGGACCATCCGGCTTTAGAAGTATTAGAATATGTTAAAAACGTGAAAAGACTCAAGAAATAAGTCAACAGTTTGGAATTTATTGTGCAATGCATTGGCACAAAGATATGGATTAATTTAGTGAACAAGCAAGTTAGCAAGCAATGCATTTCCAACTTAAAGAATATGCATTTTCATAAAAATAATCCCTTTTCATTTCAAAAGGAAGTCACATTTATATACGATTATAATCCAACTATCAGGAGAGATTCGGGCATCTAACCTGCTTGCAATTTTTTTTTCGTCTAGCGTTTTCAGACACTCTTAGGGCCATGCAAAAAGTATCGAAGACAGAAAGAGATAGATTATCATTGCAGGCGAGGGAGCCTGCAATGGCGTAAAGATAGTCAGTCTTTGCAGAAGGGCGTAAATAACTACATATAATAATTATCAATTGTCCATTCCACATTCTTAATTATCCCCTACCAGGCACTTGCATTCTTAATAGTATCCTGATCGGTTTTAAACTCTGAAGTAAAGTGGAATTGAATTTCAGGAAAATTATCCTGGTTAATTTTTAACGACCATAAGCTCTCAGCTAAGTAAACAGGTCTGCCCTCTTTATCCTGCGCTATATTATGGCGTTTCAGCATGTAAAACTTATCCAAAGCTTTTTTATCGGTTGAGGTAAACCAACTGGCCTTTTCAAAATTCAATGGTCTGAACGAGCAAGAAGCTCCGTACTCATGCAATAACCTGAACTGTATTACATCGAACTGAAGGTCGCCCACGGTACCGATAATTTTTATATTACCGGGCTGTTGGGTAAACAACTGCGCTACTCCTTCATCGGTTAACTGCTGTATACCTTTTTCTAACTGTTTTGTTTTTAAAGGGTCCTTATTCACCAACTCTTTAAATATTTCAGGCGAGAAGCTGGGAATACCTTTAAAGCTTATGTTTTCTCCTTCGGTTAAGGTATCGCCAATTTTAAAGTTACCGGTATCGTATAAACCGACTACATCACCCGGAAAGGCTTCATCAACAATGCTCTTTTCATTTGCCATAAAGCTGGTTGGGCTCGAAAACCTGAAGTTCTTATCTAAGCGGGTATGGTGATAAAATTTATTGCGCTCAAACTTGCCTGACACAATGCGGCAAAAAGCAATCCTGTCGCGGTGGTTAGGGTCTAAGTTGGCGTGTATTTTAAATATAAAGCCTGTAAATTTCTTTTCGGTAGGCAATACTTCGCGTGTTTCGGTATAACGCGGACGTGGCTCGGGAGCTATCTCCACGAAGGTATCTAACAACTCTTTTACCCCGAAATTATTAATGGCGCTTCCAAAAAACACAGGTGCTAAATAACCGTCCAAATACAGGTCTTTGTTGAAAGGCTCGTAAACACCTTCTATCAGCTCAGCATCATCGCGTAATTTTTGTGCTGCTTTTTCGCCAATGTATTTTTCTAAATCAGGTGAGGTTAAATCATTAATGGCATGTATTTCGTCCGATACTTTTGTTTTGCTTGGTGCAAACAACTGTAAGGTTTTATCGAACAAATTATATACGCCTTTAAAGCTTGAACCTATACCTATAGGCCAGCTTAAAGGGCGGGTATGTATGTTTAATTCTTTTTCTATTTCGTCTAATAAGTCAAAAGCATCCTGCCCTTCGCGGTCCATTTTGTTAATGAAAACAATAACGGGTGTATTACGCATGCGGCAAACTTCCATGAGCTTACGGGTTTGGTCCTCTACTCCTTTCACACAATCAACTACCAATATTACACTATCTACAGCTGTTAAGGTACGGTAGGTATCTTCCGCAAAGTCCTTGTGGCCGGGTGTATCTAATATATTTACCTTGTAGTTTTTATAATCAAAACCCATTACTGATGAAGCTACCGAGATACCACGCTGCTTTTCTATTTCCATAAAATCGGAAGTAGCAGCCTTTTTAATGCGGTTACTTTTTACCGCACCCGCTGTTTGTATAGCACCTCCAAACAACAAAAACTTTTCTGTTAAAGTAGTTTTTCCTGCATCGGGATGGCTTATAATTCCAAAAGTCCTGCGTTTAATTATATCGTCTTGATTCATAAATTGCTTTTACCGCTTTTTAACTAAAAATAAGCGGCAAATATAAGCCAATTAACACAGTACACAATTAAGCGCGCTATTATTTAGCAAAACCAATAAAAAGCATGAATGATTAAAGGCTTTCCAGCAGTTGTTTTACCTGCGTGTTGGCAGGATTTAATTGCATAATTTGCTGCAATAGTTTTGTGGCCTCTGCTGTATTGCCTTCCATATGGTATACAGCGGCTAAATTAAACAATGCCTGTTCGTAGTCGGGGTTTAGTTGCAAAGCTTTCTCGTAATAGCTTTTAGCCAAAAGGGTATTGCCTTGCTTAATATAAGCAAAGCCCAGGTTGGTTAAGCTATTGGCCTGTTTGGCGTTTAAAAGCAAATTGGCCTGTAGTGTTTTAATGGCTTCATCCAGCTTATTCAATTGAATTTTTACCTGCCCCAGTTTATCAATAAAATCTATACTGTTGGGTGATAAATCAACTGCTTTCTGGTAAAATAACTCTGCCCTTACAAAATCGTTATTGCTTTGAAAAGCTTGCCCTACTCTGTAACAAAGCCAGGCACTGGTTTGCTCCTGCACTTTTATAAAAGAGGCTTTGGCAATGATGGCATTGTAATCGGCTTGCAGATAATGCAAATGTATTTGTGCATCTAACCAATCGTTTTGTTTGTAATCGGCTTTAAAGTAGGCAGCAGCTTGTTGCAAAGCCTCTGGCTTGCCTTCAAATTTCTCAACATAATTAATAAGGCCTTTTACCTGCGATAGCTCAGTGGTATTTTTATTATTGATACAATACAAACCGGCAAACTCTTCAATGTCTTTTATTTTTTTTTGTTTGGTTGGCTTTTTAATCCAGTGGTCGTGCACGGTTACATGCGGAATATCAATGGTACCTGAGCGTGGCATATGGCATTGTACGCAATTGTTATTGCTTACCATACGTACTTTTTCTGTTTCGGTACATTTGGTTTCGTTTGGCTCGTTATGGCAATTAATGCAGGCTGTATTAAATATTTGTGTACCTGTTTTTTTTACGCTTACATGCGGGTTGTGGCAGGTAATGCAAGTCAGGTTAAGTGTTTCAAAGCTTTTATCACCTTGTTTGGTGTTCTTATTTCCTTCTATAAAACATTTGCTCAACTGCAAACGCTGGGCATGGCTGGCCATTATAAATTTTTCATCGTTGCCTTTTTGCTTAGGCATATATACATCCCAGAAATCGCTTAACTGCATGCCCGGCCTGAAATCGCGAAAGGTTTTTTCGGGCTTTAAAACAGCATTGCCCTGCAAATGGCAACGCTGGCATACATCTATTTGCCTTTCCCACGGAAGCTTGCGCGGGTTTACAATGGTATAATCTATTTCGTGTGCGGTATCTACCATATGGTTAGCCAGCTTATCTTTTACGTGTGCTTCACCCGGACCATGGCAACGTTCGCAATCAATGCCATTGGGTATGCTTACAAAACGGTTAGCGGTGTAATCGGTAACAGCAGGCATGGCATTGTGGCAACTCATACATTCAAATTCTATGCTGCGGCTAAAGCCTGAGTTTTTACCTGCTTCAAAGCCCGGAGGCAAATCCCATTTCTTTTCCTGTGCATACCAGGTTAAAGGCATTTGGTATACATAGCCGTTTATATTCATTAAGTGGGAGTTGGTATGTTGCCCTGAACCTATTACGTAATCAACTTTTTCGGCCCGTTTATAAATGGTATCCTTACCTTTTAAACGAAACTCCATGATGTACATATTGTTGTTTTGCCAGTATGGATGGTAATACAGGTTTTTAAACTTATCATACACCACATGGTGTTTGGAAAAATCAGCGCTTGATTTTTGCCTCGTAGCTAAATCAAAGCTTTTGCCCATACCTGTTTCAATAAATGTTTTGTAAATGCCCTCGTGGCAAGCCCTGCATTGTTGCATACCCACATACTTTACGGTGTCGTTGTGGTTTAAATAAGGACTGGTATTAGTGGCTGCCGTGTTTTGTTCTGTGCCACAAAAAACACTTACCATTACAGCACAGGCTATAATGGTAAGTGTGATTAAAATTTTTGTTCTGAAATAAAATAATTTCAAGAGGTGAAATATTTTAAATATATAAAATACTATTCGTATTTGCTTCTCCAGTCAAGCATACCGCCCAACAAATTACGTACGTTGCTAAAACCGTTATCTAATAAAAACATTTTGGCGTTGGCACTTCTTGCACCACTGCGGCAATGTACTATTACTTCCTCGTTTTTTAAATGTACTAATTCATCAACTTTACCCGGTAAAGTACCCAATGGAATTAAAGTAGCACCAATATTAAATTCTTCAAATTCATATGGTTCACGTACATCAATTATGTTTAACTTTTCACCGGCATCCATGCGTTGCTTTAATTCATCTGTAGTTATATCTGTCATAATTTATATAAAATTTATTATTCAATAATTAGTTTTTTAGTCAGCTTGGTACCGTTACTCTCATCAAGCAATTGCACCAGGTACAGGCCACTTGTTAACCCCGGCAAATTAATAGTTTGTAAACCATTATTCATATTGGTTTGTATTATTTCTTTTCCCATTAAATCAAATACACGTACTGTTAAACGTCCCTTATAAAGTGTTTCAATAGTAAACGTGCCGGTAGTCGGGTTTGGATAAACAACGCAATCTAAACCAACTTTTGGTTGTGGTGTTTGTGGCACAGAAACAGGGAAATCTCTTACCTGCCCTAACAAAGGCCTTATCATTAAAGCACCCGGAATTTCAGTAGGTTTCCAAAAGCCATCTGTTTTATAAAACATATTGGGGTTGGTATATAATTCACGTCCCATGTAATAGTTTTCATCTAAACCTATATTCAACACAAACTGTCCTATTTGTTCCCAACCCACAAAAAAACGTTTGCCCACAACAATAGCTGAATCGAATAAAATAGAAGCGAAACCATTGATAGCGTTATTGTAAATAGGCTTCAAACCATTTTTACGGTAGATAACTTTATCCTTATCGGCTGTTTGGTTAACGGGGCTTATATCTTCCCAAACCATTAAATCAAAGCTACGGGTACTTACGTCCTGGGCTGACTGATTAAAGAAAATTTCTACCCCATAAATAGTATCGGGTTTCTCTAAATCGTAAGCCAATGCAACGGAAGCATTTGTTTTTAAATAGATACCGTAACCGCCTTCGGCAGTGCCATCATCGTAAGCAAAATAATTGCTGAATTTAGTATTTACACTAATACTGTCGTTGGTAGGAATATTATCGTTATTGGCAAAGTTATTATCACTCACCGCTACTTTGCTTCTGAATGTTTTTACCAAACCTGTAGAGCTGCTGTTTAAAGTAGTGGCATTGTCACTTTCTAAATTACTGCTTACCTGATAGGGAATACTACCAGCGGCCTTGTTATTGGTAAACACCAGACTTTGCTCATTATCATATAACTGCCTGCGGTAATCAACCAAAAAATTACGTTTATCATTGTTAAATACACTAAAATAAACGGTGTCGTTGGTATATTTAGCTTTGTTCATGGTAAAATGGCTCCATGGCATGGACCTGTATTTACGTAGTATAGAGGTGGGTGTTGATGATATGGCTAAATCGTAATTAAAAGTATCATTACGGCTGCGTCCGTTATCCAGTTTTATATAATCAACATGCCATTGGCTTAAGTTACCTGTTAAACTGCCCCTGTTTTTAAACCTGAACTGGAAATCATCATGCAAATAAGTAACAGGTACCTTAATCATTACCCTGTAAAAAGTATCGTAACCCAAGGTATCTAATGCCGATTTCTGCCAGATAATATCAAATGAATCGGCATCATTGGGTGTGCTTCTGAATTCCAATATCAATGAATCGTCAGGATAAATTTGCTGGGTAGTTCCCTGCAATTGGTATTGGTAATAAAAGCTTAAGTAAATAGAATCTTTTTCGGCAAAGGCTGACAAATTATAACCTTTACTGGTAAGCATATCTGCTATGCCTTTTACAGGCAGTTTGCTGTAAGCATTACCATATTCATTCAAGCCGTCAAATGTAGCAACGTTTAAGCTTGGCTGGTTTTGAGGAAAGTTATTGTTGATGAATACTTTTTTATCAATCCATTTTTCAGGGTCAGGATAAAAGCCTTTGGTACTTGAAAAATCTTCAACCAAAGGTAAATTTTGTTTGGCTGTTATTTTTAAAGCTGCCAATGCAAAGCTTTGTGTATCGTTTAAAGTATAAGTACCTTTGTTAATTAAACGGAAGGTAAAAGCAGAGTGCCTTAAACGCCCCGTTAAAGGAATACTCACTTTCTGGTAAAGTGTATCTATTTTATTTATGGCCCAGGCTCTTTGCCACCTGCCTAAATTATCGAGTGTTTCCAAGTAAAGTGAATCATTGCTGCGAGCCTCTTTAAAACTTCTTACCCAAAAGCTTAATACCAGTTGGTCGCTGGCACTGGCAGTTGATAAATCAACCGGATTTAACATTAAAGTATCTGCACTGCCATAAGCACCATTGTTACCCTGATAGCTTGAGTCTTTAAACTGTGTAATAGAATTAAAAATTACACTGTTCCCCCAAATCATTTTTACACTGTCGTTAATGCTTACCTGGTTTGAAAAGCCTATCCAGTTGGTATTTAAAGGAGCAAATGTAAGTGGCGTATAGCTTCTGAATGATTGGTAAAACGGTAAAATATTCTTATAGGAAATAATAAATTTGTTTATCCTGAAATCTGCGGTAATGGCAGTATTAGTCTGGCAATAGTTAATAAATCTGCATTGAATATTATTGCTTGCAAACTCATTTACAAAACTAAAGTTCACAAAAACATCGCGGTTGGTAACGGTATCGTTAACCGATTTCCAAATGGTTTTCCAAACATCGTTGCTGCCTTTTATTTGGAGTATAAGCGAATCGTTGGTAACCCAATCAATACCCGTTGAATAATTAATATAAATAAACACATTACCCGCCCCTGTTGTGTTGATTAAACGGGATGTTAGTACATCGGCTTCAGCAAAACCTGTATTGTAAACAGCTCCGTTTTTATCGGTATTGTTAAAAACAGCGTTCAGGTTAGCAACAGTTACATTGCTGTCCATCCACTTTAAAGTATCAGGTTTATAATAATTCCGTGCATTAAAATACTCGGTAAAAGGAATACTTAATGTAGCCGCTTTGCCTAACTGTTTAGTACTATTGGTGGCTATACTTTTATCAGCGTTATTATTTAACCATACATTGCTACCCAAAGGAAGCACTACTTCCTGTGCTTTGGTTTGTATAATTAAAAAACTGGCTAATAAGCATAAATATAATTTCATAACTGATGTTAACGTAATTGAGTAATTTTTATTGAAAGCTTTGAAAATGCGTACCATTAATCGCCTAAAAATAAATCAACCTGCTGGCCGCTCTTAATAGTTTGTCCTTCTTCAAAAGCAGGCGACTGTCTTTTTACGGTTGCATTCAATGAGTCTTTTTTACCTTCGTATACAATACTTCCTACCTGCAACATGCTACTTTCCAGTACACCGCGTGCTTCGTTTAAAGTTAAGTTGGTTAAATCAGGAATAGCCACCATGCTGGAGCCCATACCATCGCCAACCACCAAATCAATGCTGGCTCCTTTGGGTACTTTTACATTGGGCTGAATACTCTGGTTACGGTATAATTGGTCTAAAACTGCACCTTGTGCCACATCGGGCCTGTAAATAACATGGCCTAACTGTAAACCGGCTCCTAACAATACTGTTTCGGCAAAGCGTAATGAGCTGTTAATTAAATTAGGCATTTGCACACCTATACTTGAATTTGAATTAATAGTTATATATACATACCTGCCCTCTTTTACTTTGGTATTGGGCGATGGATTTTGTTCCACCACACTTCCTTTGGGCATATTGTCAATAAAGGCAGTATCGGTAATAATGTAACGTAGTTTTTTTTGTGCTAAAATTTTCTCCACTTCTTCAAAAGCAAGGCCTTTTAAATTAGGTAGTGTAAGCGATTGTCCGTGTCGGGTATAACCACTTAACAAAAAAGCACCTAACCAGCTTAGCAAATAAAGCGTTAACAAAATTAGTAATACGTTTACTGTTAATGATTTTAGCATTTTCATAATTGTACAATACTAACCATTTTTACTTTACGTTTTTATAATTTGTTAAGATTTTACGCATCAATTTTAAACCTTACATTTGCCACTCATGAAGCACATACTTTTTTCAATAATTATTTTGCTGTTTATTGGTCAGGTGAAGGCACAAAAAATCGACACTTTAACCCTTGATACCCTTAAGGATGCTGAGTTAAGGTTGGTTGGCCTGTCACAGGAAATGGTAACCAGTTTTGACGAAACCACACGTATTACCAGCGGAACTAATTTTATTAAAACCCTGGCCCGCACTTTACGTGTTCAAAATTCTTATTTCTATCCGTTCGATTCACTTAAAAATGTTTCCATTGTAAAATCGCCCGATGATTATTTCAGGATTATTACCTGGAACGTAGCCAGTAACGATGAGCATTTCCGAAATTTTGGTGTTATACAAATGAACCCGAACAAAATAAAACGGGAAAAGAAACTGTATGGCATGCCTGATTTTTTTCCCATTATTGACAGAAGCGACAGCATAGAAAATGTATTTTATAAAGAAACCGATGCCAGCCATTGGTTTGGTGCTATCTATTACAAAATAATAGTAACACAAAGCCAGAAAGGAACTTATTATACCTTGCTTGGATGGGATGGTGCAACGGAACGCAGCAATAAAAAAGTAGCGGATGTATTACTGTTCAAAAACAATACACCCGTATTTGGCGCTCCCATTTTTGATATAAAAGGCAAACAGCCTTTATACCGTTTAATATGGGAGTTTAACAACAAAGCCACTATGACTTTGCGCTATGAAGAAAAACCCAAACTGTTAATTTACGAAAACATTATTCCTCCTAAAGCTGATAATGTGGGTATGTACGAAACCTACATACCTGACGGCAGCTACGATTACATGCTTTGGAACGGTAAGCTGTGGGAAAAGCAAAAGAATATGCTGGAAGATTTTAAGATGAAATAGTGGTGGGGCTGCTGGCTCCCGATAGCTATCGGGATAGCCTCTGGCTCCTGGCAAATAAATCGCCAAAAGTTGGCTAGGTGCAATTTCAATAACTATGGGAGAACTATAGACATAAAAAAACTCGAAAGATTAACTTTCGAGTTTTTTTATAATACTTTAAATATTGCTTTTCTGTTTCTTGCAAAAGCTAGAAGCTAGCAGCCAGAGACCAGAAGCCTATTTCTTACAAAGCTTTAACAAATCATCATAACTTCCTTTAAACACGTTAAAGTCAACTCCGCCTCTTATTCCGTTTACCCTGCCTTTATCGTGGTGTTGCCAAAATCGCCATTCTGTTGTTTTTTCATTCAAATCGTTGGTAGCATAATGAGCAATCCAAAACGGATATTTTTCAAACTCTTTACCTGAAAAATAGTTTTTATAAAAGCTGTAATTGGTATAAATAATAGGTGTTACCCCATAATGTTTTTCGGTAAGTACCAACCAGCGTTTAACTTTTGTTTTTAACACTGCAGGTGTGGCGCTGCCTTTTATTTCAATATCCAATACCGGAGGTAAATCTTCCTGATCTAATTTTACTTTACTGAAAAAGAAATTAGCTTGTTCTTCAGCTGTTAAATGAGGTCTGAAAAAGTGGTAAGCTCCGCGTAACAAATTATTTTTTTTGCATTGTTTCCAGTTGTATTCATAATAATCGTCACCTACGGTACGACCTTCAGTAGCTTTTATAAAAGCAAACGAAATACCTATCTGGTCATGAAACATGTTAGAAACAGCTTCCCAGTCAATATCGCGTTGGTGCCTGCTTACATCAATTCCATGCACTTCATAGTCTTCAGGTAAGTCAATTCCAAACCCGGGATAACTTGGCGATGTAATAGCCAATCTATCAGTAATAGAGTTACAAACAGCTTTTGCTGGTGGGTAAGCAATCAGTATAAAACCCAAGCCCAAAAAAGCTATCATTAAAAAACTACTGACCAATAAATTTTTTCTTTTCATTTTTTGATTAAAGATTAATTAAACAAATTAAGCGATAATTGACACAAAATACAAACATTAGCAGCCTATCAGCCACAAAAAACATGTTAATTGTCTACTGTTTTATACTCCATGCGTATCATATATTTTCCTGCTGTTTCAGCTTTTGTTAACATGTTGGCCCAATCGGATTAAAGTTATTGAACATATACATTAACAAATAGTTAAACGTAAGACTGTTAGATTTATTTTAATTAAAAATGGAATCATAATTTTTTGAACATTGGTATAATTAATCCTGTTTAATTTTTTAAAGCAGTATTATTGCATTTCAATATTTTTAAAATACCATGGATGCATTAATAGCTACAAACTATTTTTTTCATAAACAAAAAAACTTTTATCGCGGTAAAGTGCGCGATGTATACAATATAAACGATGAAATTCTGGTTATGATTGCTTCAGACAGAATTTCGGCCTTTGATGTAGTAATGCCAAAGCCTATTCCTTACAAAGGGCAGGTATTAAACCAAACGGCAGCTTTCTTTTTCGACCTTACCAAAGATGTGGTACCCAACTGGAGAATTTCATCGCCACACAGCAACGTTACCATAGGCCATAAATGTAAACCTTACTTAGTAGAAATAGTAATAAGAGGTTATTTAACAGGCCATGCATGGCGCGAGTACAAAAGCGGTAAACGTACTATTTGCGGAGTACCAATGCCTGATGGCATGCGCGAAAACGATAAGTTTGAAAAACCCATTATAACACCCACCATTAAAGCCAGCAGTGGCCACGATACGGATATAAGCAAAGAAGAAATTATTAAACAAGGCTTGGTAAGCGAGCAGGATTACGAAGTAATTGAAAACTATACCCACAAGCTTTACCAGTTTGGTGTTGATTATGCCAAAACACAAGGTTTAATTTTAGTGGATACCAAATATGAATTTGGCAATAAAGACGGTGTAATTATGTTAATGGATGAAATCCATACACCTGATTCATCGCGTTACTTTTACGCTGATACCTATGATGAAATACAGGCTAAGGACCAGCAACAAAGACAATTATCGAAAGAGTTTGTACGCCAGTGGCTTATTTCGCAAGGTTTCCAGGGGCAAGAAGGTGCCAGTGCCCCACTGTTTCCAAACGATTTAATTGACAGCATTACCGACAGGTATGTGGAGCTGTACCAAAACATAACCGGCCAAACTTTTATAAAAGGCTCTTACGATAATTTAGAAAACAACATGGAAAAAATTATCATCAGTGAGTTAGCCAAGCTGGTACAATAGTTATGTACTTTAACAATGAACAACTCCTGTTGCTTAAAAGCATTGAAGGAAAATTATTAACCCGGGTATATTATCATTTCTGGGTTAATAAATCAAAGCCTGACGATGTATTCAGCTTTGTGGAGTATATAGAGTTATTAATGGATGATGGCAGCACTTTGGTATTGCAAAAAGCCGAGGATAATGACATGATTGTGCCGCTTGCCGCTATTAATATACCTGAGTTAAACGAACAACTCATGGGCGATTTTAACGGACAGCTACAATACCAAAGCCGGAATGCTTCTAAAACAAAAGCATGGCAACATTTAGTCAATACAACCATTGACGATGTATTGGTAGAGGAAGACAATGGCTTATTTTCTGCCGAAGTAATTATAATAGGCAATAAAAATAACCAGACTATTATCCGTTTGGAAAACGATGGGCTGGAAGCAGAAGAATATGAAATAACACTTTAGTACTCATGTAAATTTAGTTTGTAATATATTATAACTTATATTATAATTGTTTCAAACTATAATTTTCTATGAAACTTAAAACCCTATTTGCTCTAGTAGTTATTTTAACCTTACACAAACAAGCCTATTCGCAATGGACGGGCACCAACCCCATTACTTCTAATTCCTATATTGGATTAGGCACTAATTCGCCAACTTCTTACTTACATATCAGACCCCTGTATACAGGTAGCTATGCCACCTTACTGATGCCTTTGTTCCAGGTGGAGTATAGCGACAATGGAACCATAGTACCTATATTCAATGCTTTAAACAATGGTTATGTGGGTATTGGCACCAGCGACCCACTTTCAAAACTGCACTTAAACGGTGGCGATTTTAAACTGACCAACGGAGCTATGTATATTTACGATGCGAGTACCTGTAATTTTAAAATAGATAAAACAGGCTTGCTTTATGCACGCGAAATAAAGGTAAACCTTACCACCATTCCGCCCGATTATGTTTTTGGTAGCGACTACCCTTTAAAAACCATAGATGAGCTGGAAGCTTTTATAAAAAAATATCACCACTTGCCCAATATTCCTTCGGCTGATGAAATGACAAAGGAAGGCTCTGTAAATGTAGGCGAGTTTCAGATGAAACTATTGGAAAAAATGGAAGAATTAACACTGTATGTTATAGAATTAAAGAAACAAAATGATGCCTTGAAAGAACGCGTTAAGTTGCTCGAAAACAAATAATGAAAGCCTTATTCTCTACCCTATTATTACTGCTCGTATTTAACGGTAATGCCCAAAAGAAAATTATTTTGGGTGCCGATTTAAACGTGGGTGCCAGCGCTTTTATATTAAATACCGCTTCGCCTTTATATGCAGCCAAAGCCAGTAACTGGAAAAACGTAAATTTAGAATACAAGCTCAAATTGGCTTATGGCTTTAACGGAGTGGTGGAGATTCCTATTGTACGTAACGAACTATCTTTTTTAGTAAAACCAGGCTTTACTGCCTGGGGAGGCATAAGTCATGCTACTTACAAAAACAAACCCAACGACCCTTTTTTCTTAGACATCAATACCACTTACTACTCTCTGGAGCTGCCAGCCTATTTAAAGTATACATTCCGCAGAAAAGAAAAATACAACCTGCATGCCATGGCAGGCATGGGTATGATGAGTACATTGAGTGGCGACTTTGAAGCCGATACCGATTCCTACGGCTCTCCTATTCTAATAAAACCCAATATTAATTTCCAGAGCTATTATGTAAGCCTCGCACTAGGCTCCGATATACCAATAACCAAAAAATTAGATTTGGTTCTGGGCATTACTGTAAATACCGATGCAATGTTTGATACAGGACGTTTCCAGGACTTTGGCGATTATTGGGGCATAGCCAAAATGCCCATTAATTATTACAGCACCACTTTAAACATGGGTATCAGATGGAAATAAAGCAATTGTTTACATGGATTGTGTTCTGTTTATTAAGCCTGAACCTAGCAGCGCAAACGGATACTATTCCTAAAGAAAATAAAGAAAGGAAATTTCATGCGGGTATATTTTACTCCATTGGTTTAAGTACTTTATATGTTCCTAACGAAAACGGACTTAAAGCATCATCTAATATAGATTTATATAAAAATTGGGGATTGATGATAGAAACCAAGTTATACAAGAATTTTTGGTTAGAACTAAATGCTAATACAATTTTAGTAAGGGATGGACTCATGCATTTAACTAAAGATACTGTTGATGTAGATATTAAGCTAAAAGATGGTATGGAAAATACTGTATTGCTGTACTTGAAATACAAATTTTTACAAAAGAAAAAAATAAATGTTATGGCCAAATTAGGTATAGGATTTGGAACTATGGTTTCAGAAATCTACAGTAAAAACAATAGAACGAACGAAACAGTATATTTTCGTCAAGGTCGTTACATTACTAATCGAAATTATTATAGTTTTTCATTAGGTGTTGATGTAAATTATCAGTTAACCAAGTACATTATTGTATTTAACCAGTTAACCTATAATATGGGAACGAATGCCATTACTGATAAAAATTTACCTATAAGAACACGCTATACAGATACTTTACTCTATTTAAACAATGTTACACCTCACACGTTTGTCTGCTCGGTAGGCATAAAATTTTAAATAACATGAGACGCATAATATTACTATTTTTTTTCGTGCAAATACAAGCACTCATGTTAGCTCAAACTAGCTCCAATTTAATACCTAACCATTCTTTTCAATCAGGATATCTTGCTCCCGATTGTACTAATCCGGCAAAAAACTTAGCTGCACTTTACGATTGGAAAAATGCTGAAATTGACCCAACAGCATGGCATTGGGCAAATAGTAGCCACGAACCAAGGGCAGAATGGTATATGACAGATCCTAATTGTTATTATACTGAATGTTTTACACATGGTGGAATGGTTGCTTCTTTAAACCGTTTTGTTGGTATGGAAGGTCGTGAAAGCTTTACATCAAAAGAAGGAGTAAGAGTTAAACTTAACACACCTTTAAAAAGTAATGTAACCTATAAATTTAGAATAAAATACCTTTTTAGTCTGGACGTTGCATTGACAAATCAAATAAGAGTGCATTTTGCAACAAAAGAGGATAGATGGAATATAAATGAAGATGGTAATGATAAACTAAGTGATGCAATGAATATTGTTCAAAGCTACTCTGCCGAAAAATCTTGTAAATGGCAGGTTTATGAAAATAAATTTGCTATTCCATACAACTTAGATGGAAAACTTAAAAACATCATTTTAATGTCAGAAGAGGGTTATAATTTCATTGACGATGTGGAACTCTATGAATATTGCACAGAGGTTTTAACAAGGCAAAACAGGGAATATATTTACAAGGAGGAATTAGAAGAAGCTATTAATATAATTGCAGGTGAAGAAGTAAGTACTGACGAGCCTAACGGTGTAGTTACCTGTTTTAATGGCTCCAAGCTGGAGTACAAAGCCGCAAACGAAGTTAATTTAAAAAAGGGTTTTGAAGTACAACGTGGCAGCGACTTTACTGCCCGCATTGCACCCTGCGGTATACCATGCATACTACCCTATTTTGCCTGTATTAAGTACCAGACCATTTGTTCTAACGGCTGTACCAATATAGGCTGCGAAGGACAACCTTTAATGGCTTACCAATGGACATCAGAGCCTCACAGCAATATGGATTACCTCAGTTGCAACAATTGCCCCAATCCGCAGTTTTGCCCTCCTGCCAATACCACAGGCATTTTTACCTATAAAGTAAGAATAATTAACTCCTGTGGCGAAATAAAGGAAGAAGAAATAACCATTAATGTAACCTCCACTTCTAACCCTACCTTTACCTTAAGCGATGTAAATTTAGATGGTTTACCCAAGTTGAAAGTAATAACAGATGTAAACAATACAGAAATGGTAAAAATTGATGTTTTAGACTGCGATGAAAATGTATTAAAAACTTATACTAAAGATGCCAAGCAAACTCCATTAACATCGCCATTAGCATGGCAATTAAATGGATTTGAGTATGACCCTTGTGCCTGCTACAAAATAAAAGTAAACACCAAAAATTTCTGTAATGAGAGTTGGGCATCTGAAACCATTAATTGGGATTTATCAAGCACGCCATATCATTTAAATGCCTTGCAAAATGTGGTAAGCTGTGCAAGCGAAAACTTAAACCGTTTCTTTAATATTTCCGTAGCAGGAGCCAAAAGAGTAAAAGTTCAGTTCTTTAACCGATGGGGTGGCTCTATAACACCTCAAAACTCAAACGGTGACAATGCCAGCGGCTGGCAGGATTTAAAAAGTAGTTTGATGCTTTATAAGTTTCCCGATAATGTTTGCAATGATACCTATTTTTATATATTACAAATAGAAGGCTGCGATGGTATTGTAAGAGACTACAATGGAAGTATTACGCTTATTAATTGCTGCGGAGAACCGGGATCTCCTTCCCACATTGATAATAATAACATATACACTTATAACGAAAACCAAACCATTAAAGATTCCATATACTCTGTATTGCTTCCAAACCCCGTTACAGAAACAGGAACCGTTAATTACCACTTGCCAGAAACAGGCAATGTTACCATATCCGTATTCAACTCCAATATGGTTTTGGTAAATGAAGTTGTAAACGAAACAAAACAAAAAGGCGATTATCAGGCTTATATTAGTACAGACAATTTAAGTTTTGGTACCAATTACTATAAAATTAATTGTACCCTTTCAAACGGTACTGTGCTTAGTGAGCTTACACGGTTTTTAGTAGTAAAATAATTGGTGTAGAGACGTTGCATGCAACGTCTTTACCATAAAACACTTATCAATATGGAAATAACCATTAACACCCCTGCCCTGCTTTTTCCTGCCATTAGTTTATTAATGCTGGCTTATACCAATCGGTTTTTAGCCGTAGCCAGCCTGGTAAGGAACCTGCATACCAAATTTCAGCAAAACAGCACCGATAAACATACCGTTATTGCCCAGATAAAAAACTTACGCAAACGTTTACGCCTCATTAAATACATGCAGGCATTTGGCGTATTAAGTTTCTTTATGTGCGTGCTCACCATGTTTTTCCTCTACATTGATCACATTATGTGGGCACAGACCATATTTGGGTTCAGCTTACTTGTATTCCTGCTCTCACTCGCTTTATCATTGATGGAAATTAATATATCAACCCACGCCTTAGAGCTTGAGTTAAGCGATATGGAGCATGATTAGATTTTATACACCGTTACAGTGTAAAGACATTGCATGCAACGTCTTTACCAATGCCACAGAAACCGACTGCCATTAAATTTCATTAAACAAAAAATTTAACTTATTGTTGTTCATACCAAGTGAACTATCTATCGCATTATTACATAGACCAACAGGAGGGTAATTATTACTTTAACGCTGCTTTGTTTTTGCCCGATTTTGCCCGCAATTACGTCAAGCATTTCACCAATACCTTTACCGATTTTACAGTTCAGGAACAAAATTTACTGGCAGGCTGCTTAGCCCATTACCAGGCCGATAAAACATTTCATCCGTCCGACTTTTTTAAACAATACAATACCGCCATTACCGAAGAAATAAATCAGTTTGCACCACTGGCACACCTGCCCCGTAAATGGTTTTTAAGCCATATACTCACCGAAATGCTTATGGACCGCTTAATTGTAAAACAAATGCCCCAAGTGTGCCAAGGGTTTTACCACGATTTAGCTCAGATAGATACTAAAATACTGCATGCATACGTTAGTAGATTTTCGTTTAAAAACGCAGACCCTTTTATTCAGCATTTCAGGCATTTTTGCGATGCACAATATTTATTTGGTTATGCACTGGATGAAAGCTTTGTATATTCGTTAACAAGAGTTTACGCCCATACAACAAAAACCGACATCACTTTAAACGACAAAATGTTAGTTAAGCAATTGGTAAATTTTATTGAACAAAAATATTTTAAGGAACCAATGACTATATTAGCAGCATTAAAAACCGTATTCCGTACACAATAAATAAAGTATACAAAGGCATTTTTAACAGATGAAGAAAATAATAACAGGCATTTTAACCTTACTTTTAAGCCAGCATGCATGGGCACAGTTAAAATATAGCAATGAGTTTTTGAGTCTGGGAGTAGGTGCCAGAAATTTAGGTATGGCAGGTGCTTCGGTGGCAGCCGTTAACGATGTAACTGCCGGTTACTACAACCCCGCAGCCCTTAACAACATGAAAGACAAAGCGCAGCTTATAGGTATGCGCAACAGCCAGTTTGCAGGCATTTTAACCCACGATTATTTAGCCGGAGCATTCCGCTTAAACGAAAAATCAGTGGCAGCCCTTTCCATTATTCGCTTAGGTGTTGATAATATTCCAAACACCCTGTTTATAATGAACAGCAACGGGCAGATAGATTATACCAAAATATCGCAGTTTTCTGCTGTTGATTACGCCTTTATAGGCAGTTACGCTACCGAAACCAATTGGGTAAAAAACCTGCAATTAGGCGCCAATGTAAAAGTAATACGCAGGGTAATTGGCGATTTTGCCAATGCATGGGGCTTTGGGTTAGATGCAAGCGCCCTGTACTCCACGCCCAAATTTAAATTCGGTGCCATTTTACGCGATGTAACCACCACCTTTAATGCCTGGACCTATACCTTTTCAGAAGCAGAAAAAGAAAAGCTGGTAAGCACAGGCAATGCCTTACCCAATAACAATTTAGAATTAACCCTACCCAAACTAACCGTTGGCGGTAGTTACAAATACACCAAAAACTGGTTCTCGGTTTTAGGCAGTTGCGATTTTGATGTGTATACTGACGGACAAAGAAACACCCTTGTTTCTACCCGCTTTTTAAACCTCGATCCGCGTATTGCAACCGAGTTAGGCTACAAAGAATTTATATTTATAAGAGGAGGTGTAAATAACTTCCAGAAAATAAAAAATATAGATAACAGCACCTCCTACAATGTATCACCGGCTATTGGTGTAGGCTTAAAACTAAATAAAATTGAATTGGATTACGCTTTAGGAAACGCCTTTAACAAAGACCTGTTAAGCGCCAGCAATATTATTTCACTAAAGTTAATGATAAAATAAAAACAGTATGAAAATACGCAATAGTCGTAAGCCAAAACTGATTGAACGCAATGCCGAAAGAAGCGATTTTGACGAAATCATAGCCCTTTCTAAAATTTGCTTCCCTGACAACGAACCCTGGAAATACGAAATGCTGGAAAGCCAGTACAAAACGTTTCCGGAAGGCATGCAGGTAATCAGTTTTGAAGGTAAAATTGTAGGCTCGGCCACCAGTTTAATGGTAAGCTGGGATGAATACGATGATGACCATGCCTGGAAAGAAATATGCGACAACGGCTATATAACCAACCACGATGAAGAAGGCGATACCCTTTACGGTATAGAAGTAATGGTGCACCCCAACTACCAGGGTTTAAAAATTGGCAGGCGTTTATACGAAATGCGCAGGGCTTTGTGTGAAGATAAAAACCTGATGCGTATTTTAATTGGCGGCCGTTTACCCAATTACCACAAATACTCAGACGAGTTTGGCGTACGTGCTTATATAAAACGCGTAGTCGATAAAAAAATAAAAGACCCTGTGGTGACCTTTCAGTTGGCACAAGGTTTTACCATACAACGCATTATTAAAGACTATTTACCCGAAGATAAAGAAAGCGAAGGATATGGACTTTTACTGGAATGGGTAAACTTAGATTACCAGGCAGAAACACGCGAAAGAAGCGTGTTAATGAAAAAAGTGCGTATTTGCTGTATACAATACGAGTTGCGTAAAATTACCTCATTCAAGCAGTTTGCGCAGCAATGCGAATACTTTACCGATGTGGCCAGTAACTATAAATCAGACTTTGCGCTGTTTCCTGAACTGTTTACCACCCAGCTTTTATCGCTGCACGAGTACAAAAGCATGAGCCCCGAGGACAGTATCCGTAAGCTCGATGACTATACCGAAGATTATATAAACCTCTTCTCCCGCTTAGCTTTAGAATACAATATCAATATTATAGCAGGTACCCATTTACAGGTAGAGAACGACCATTTATACAATATATCCTATTTGTTTAAACGCGATGGAACCTACGAAAAGCAATACAAAATACACATTACCTCTAACGAAGCCAAATGGTGGGGCGTTAGACCCGGTAACGAAATAAAAGTATTCAATACCGATTGCGGTAAAGTAGCCATTAATGTTTGTTACGATGTAGAGTTTCCCGAAATGGCCCGTATAGCTTGTAACAAAGGCGCTAAAATACTTTTTGTACCATTCAGTACCGATGAAAAACACGGACATTTACGCGTAAAATTATGTGCCCAGGCACGTGCTATCGAAAACCAGATAATAGTAGCTACTGCCGGTACCGTTGGTAATATACCTTCGGTAGATAATATGGATATTAACTATGCCCAATCAGGTATATACACGCCAAGCGATTTTGCTTTTCCGCCCGATGCCATTGCCGGAGAAGCCAGCACCAATATTGAAACAGTAGTTATTGCCGACCTGGATTTAGCAGCCATTGAACGTGCCCGTAATACAGGAACCGTGCTAAACTGGAAAGACAGACGTATGGATATGTACGAAGTATTGGAGAAATAAATGGAATGGATGAATGGTCAATTGTAGCGTAGAGACGTTGCATGCAACGTCTTTACCAATAGTAATAGAACCGTATAAACTACGGCTATGCTTTTAAATATACCTCACCATCCACTTCCCGTAATAAGCCGTAAGGTTCATTCTCTACAATCATATAACCATCCAAATCGGCATAATTACATAAGCCCGTAAAAGCATAAGCACCGCTCATACCCAGGGTAGTTTCCACCATACAGCCTACCATGGTTGTTAAACCATATTTTTTAGCTTCATAAATTAAACGCAGGCCATTTAAGTAACCACCCGCCTTCATCAGTTTCATGTTTACCGCATCAAACTGTTGCCTCAGTTCGTTAAAATCAACA
>CAYTWI010000049.1:0-25101 GCA_964442045.1 uncultured Bifidobacterium sp. | reverse complement strand
CCTAAGGTGTATTTCATAATTATTTTTTGGTATTTTTTTGTGCCATCAGGAAATTTTACCCAAGTGTCAAAATTTCCATAATGATTCATATCCAGTTTATCAAAGGCTCTTATTTTAGTGGTATCTCCGTTGGCAGCATTTACTTGGTGAATAATGGAAAGTAAGAATAGGATAAAATAAATTTTTTTCATTTTGGTGGTATTTAAAAGGCAGCAAATTAAAAAATACTTTCAATATTTGAGTATAAAGATTTATTTGCATAAAAAATCGCTAAACAATGAAAAAATTAAACATATTTATTTTATTAATTTTAATCTCAGTAGGAGCAAGCGCACAATTCGGTTTTTATACCAAAAAAGCTGAAATCGAAAAATTTAAAGAAACAAAATTAATAGTCGTATTGTTTTTTGATAGTGCTTACAATGCTGCTGTTGAACAGGCTGTTATACGTCATTGGAGATACTCGCCTTATGAAGTAGCTTTTGACAATGATTTGGCAAAATATAAAAAGCAAGACGTAGCTTATCTGGTTTTCAGTAAATCAAAAGGAAGTAAAAACAAAGCCAAATTATGCAGTGCTGAAGAAGATTTTAACGGTTTGATGATTTTAAACAAATTTAAACGTAAAGCCATACCAGAAGAAATTATTGCACAGGCATTTTGCAGCAATAATATTGATACTGCTGATTGGGATGCCGAATTACAAAGAGGGGTTCAAATGTTAAATAACTATTTTGAATATGCATCAAAAGCAGAAAGAGATGCAGATATTTCACCTTCTAAAATGATTAGCAATTATCCATCAGATAAAAACCAGTTATTGGATAAGAAACTATTGGTAGAGGATAAAATGCTGGAGTTAAAAGGTAAGAAAGATGCAGCAGATATATATGATGGGGAAGTAGAGGAAGTAGACAGAGATGTTATTTATAAAGCTGTTATTGATCAGGATAATGCACTGGTATATTATCTTTGGGTAAAGGATGAAAGATATTGCAATAAAATGGTAATAAGCGCCCAGAACAGTGAGTTGATGTATTATGTGGTATCAAGCCCTGATAATTGTAAACTGAACAAGTCTGATTTAGAAGCGCTGAATAAAATCAAGAAAAATGTAATGAAACAAAATAGCAAACAATAAAAAAAGGAGCCAATTGGCTCCTTTTTTATGAGATAAGCTTTTAAAATAACACATCGTTATACTCGTCAGTTTTGTCGAAAACACTTTTTGCATAGGGGCAAAGAGGCATTATTTTTAAATGTTTTGCTCTGGCAAAATCAATGGCTGCTTTTACCAGTTGTTTTCCTAAACCTTTTCCCTCTTGTCCCGGGTTAACTTCAGTGTGGTTTATAATTATTTTATCAGGTCCGGCATAAACATATTCAAGCTCGGCAATGGTTGAGCCATTTTCTTCTATGAAGAAATTACCTTTGGTATTGGTTTCTTTATTTTTAACTTCCATATAACTATCTAAGATTGATTAGAACAATGCTACACATATTTGTACTTTCAGTCAAGTAAATTATGCTGAATTATAGTCCGATTTTTCACTAAATTGCACTATACACTTAATGTGCATGGTGTATATTATAATTTTTATTTAAAGTCAAATTGCTTTTGTTTTGAAAAAGAGCCGTTAATAATGCTGAAATATGTGGTAACGGTATTAATAACTTATGATTTTACAAAAAAATGATACCATAGGCATTGCTGCCACTGCCCGACACATTGATGAAGTAACTATAGCCAATACTGTTAAGTTATTGGAATCGTGGGGGCTGAAAGCAAAATTAAGTTCAGCATTGTTTGAACGTGATAATGCTTTTGCAGGTAATGATGTGAGTAGGGCTAAAGCATTTAACGAGTTGTTGTTGGATAAAGAAGTGAAAGCTATTTTACTGGCTCGTGGTGGTTATGGTACTGTTCGGATTATTGACCATATTGATTTTTCGCATTTTGCCGAAAACCCTAAATTAATAATTGGTTTTAGTGATGTAACCGTTATTCATTCGCATATTAATAAACATTATACAGTACCTACATTACACGCATGTATGCCTATAACCATGCAGGGCAGTTATTACAACGAAACAACCATAAGTAGTTTTCAGAATGCACTGTTAAACAATAAAATTAACTACACATTTGCGCAACATGTGTTAAACAGAAAAGGCGATGTAACAGCCAGATTAGTCGGGGGTAATTTATCTGTTTTATACAGTTTGTTAGCCAGCGATAGCCTAGTTAGTTTTGATGATTGTATTTTGTTTATTGAAGACATAGGTGAATATTATTACCACATTGACCGTATGATGATTGCTTTAAAAAGAGCAGGTAAGCTTGCTAAGTTGAAAGGATTATTGGTGGGAGGTATGAGCAATATGAATGAGAATGCATCTCCTTTTGAGTTTAATAAGAATTGTTATCAAATTATTAATGAAACCGTTGCTGAATATGACTATCCTGTTTACTTTGGTTTTCCTGCTGGGCACGAGGCATTGAATGTTGCTATCAGGCTTGGTTCTCCTTGTACATTGCGAAGCGATGCTACACAGGTTTATTTTGAACAATAAAATTTCCTTGAACACGTTATTTACTTTCCCACAAACTCAAAATTAGCTTGTTGTTTGCGGGCTAATTTAATTACTTGCAGCTATGAAATATTGCTTTCAGTTTATTATATTCAGTTTACTAAGTTTAAGCGCTTTTGCACAGCGTCCAACAAGTTTTTCGTACGATCCTAATACTTTCATCAATGAATTTGAAAGTTTTATAAAAACAGGTAAAAGCGAAGTAAAGGATGAGTTAGAAAATTTCAGTGCCAATTACAATACAGGCAAATTTTCATTACCTCAAAAACAACAGATAGTTCGTTTGTGTAATGATATGTTACAACAACAAATGCAACCCAATACGGAGTTCTACGCTTACATTAAAACGGTAAATGCGCTGGTATCAAACGGCCAGATGAATAAGTTCGACAATTGGCATAAAACCTTATTGGGTGCAATCAAAAAAAACAAAGATGAATTTGTTCGCTTCCTCAATGTGTCGAGAAATATTTTTGCTGAAAATGTAATGTTGCGTGTAGGTAGCTTTTTATGGGTTTGTAATGCAACAGATGTTGATTTAAAAATGGAAGGCCAGGCTACTTTTATTTTTAAGTCGCTCGATTTATTTTGTTATACGCCCGGTGATACATTTGAGGTTTATAAAACCACCGGAAAGTATTTTGCAGGAACCAACCAGTTTGTAGGTAAAGGTGGTAAAGTAGATTGGACAAGGGTTGGCATTGATTCCTCACGTGTGTATGCAAAGCTCAATAATTATAAAATTGATTTGAGTGATGGATTAATGATTGCCGATAGCGCCTTGCTGTTTTATAAAGATAAGTTTAAAGAACCCGTTTTGGGCAGGGTAACAGATAAGCCACTTGGAAGCGCTCAGGGCGATAAATCTATTTACCCGCAATTTGATGGTTACTCAACACAGTTTACCGGTGTTACTTATGGCAAGGCCAAGTTCAAAGGAATATTTGGTTTGAAAGGAGCTTTGGTAGTAGGTAAAGGTTCGTCAAACCAAAAGGCTGAATTGTATTTTTATTTTAAGAATAAACCTGTTTTAAGGGTAGCGAGCGAGGAGTTTTTTATAAGAGACAATAAGATTACCAATGATAAAGTGGAGCTGACGATATTTTTGGATAAAGATTCCGTATACCATCCGCAGCTCAGGTTCTCATACAATGTGAAAGATGATTATATAAGCCTATACCGGGATACTAAAATGGGTATAAGCGCAGCTCCTTTCGTTGATTATTTCCATAACATGGAAATATACGTTGATGAATTGCAATGGGATATTAATAATCCCAAGATTCAATTGGACAATATTGCCAGTGATGACCCCGCCAAGTTTCAATCCATTAATTATTTCAGGGATATTATCTATGAGCGTATACAAGGTGTTTTAGGTTATAATCCATTACAACGAATAAAACAGTATTGCGAAAAAAACAATACCAACACATTTACCATTGAGGAATATGCAGCTGCATTTAAAAGTAATGTAAGCGATATAAAATTACAGATGATAGATTTAAATGACAGGGGCTTTTTAAATTTAAATGATAAGAAAAACATAGTTACCATTAAGCCTAAGCTTAAAGATTATGTAAATGCCCATTCAGGCCGGACGGATTTTGATGCGATTAGTTTCAGGTCAACTATTAATGCTATACCCAATGCGGCTATCAGTTTAATTAATAATGATTTGATTATACAGGGTGTGCCGAAATTTTATTTTAGTGATTCGCAAAATGTATATATAGTTCCAAAAGAGCAGGTATTAACCATAAAGAAAAACCGATCTATGGACTTTAGCGGTAAGCTTCGTGCGGGTCTGGCTGATTTTTATGGAAGTAACTTTACTTTCGATTATACCAAATTTGATGTTCGTTTGAACAACGTTGACTCACTTAAATTTTTGTACTACGATGACTCATTGGGCTATTATGCTAACGTAAAAAGTGTTATTCAGAATATTTATGGTAACCTGCAAATAGATCATCCGTACAACAAAGGAAGCAGAAAGCGCTACCCTGGTTTTCCTAAGTTTACCAGTGAGGTGGCTTCAAAAATATTTTACGATTATCCGACTACCCAGAAAGGAAGCTATGACCCGGAAAGATTTTATGTAAATGTAGATCCTTTTCAATTGGATAGTTTGAGTGATTTAAATTTATTGACCTTGGCATTACCGGGAACATTAGTAAGCGATGGGATATTACCGGATTTACCACGCGATATCAATTTACAACCGGATAAATCATTAGGTTTTTATATTCCGGAAGAAGAAAACATGGACTTTAAGCTCTATAAAAACAGAGCTAATGCAAAAATGAGTTTGCGTTTAAGTAACGATGGTTTGATAGGTGCCGGACAAATATTTTATTTATCATCAACTTCCACCAGTAAGCGGTTTGTATTTTTATTAGATAGTATGAATGCGGAGTGTGAAGCATTTAAAAATGACCGTTCTGCAAGGTTCCCTACCATTATCAATTCAAAAAATGTTTACAATCATTGGATTCCGTATCACGATTCCATGTTGGTTTCTAACAGAGGCGAGCCTATTAAAATTGCTTACGAAAAAACAGAGTTGAGAGGAACACTCGTATTAACCCCGGAAAAAATGACGGCTAACGGATCCATTAAAATTGAAGATGGAGAACTGTTGGATGATAACTTTGAATTGCGGGCAGTGGAAATTTTAAGTAAAGAATCTGTATTCCGCCAACGCTGGCCTGGCGACTCCACACGTATAGCTTTTGAAACAAAGCTGGTTGATGCATATTTAAACCAGGAGGAGCGGTATGGAGAGTTTACTTATTTGAAACCACATGAAATAAACAATGTATTTTACTTAAATAATTATGAAGGTAGTTTTGAAAAAATGCGTTGGGATTTTAATGCCCGTACCATGGAGTTTACAGGAAAAACGTATGAGCAAAACCCAATTCAGTCAAGCTTTTTAGTTTCTAAAAAAACAAGCCAGGATAACTTAACCTATAAAGCAGGTAACCTGAAGGTAGGTTTAGCTGACTATATTATGCATATAAAAAAGGTACCATTTATTAATGTGGCTGATAGCAGGGTTATTCCTGATAGTGGTGTGGTTACTGTAAGGGCCGATGCTGAAATGGATGAGTTTTATAATGCAAAAATTGTTGCAGATACCATTAACAGTTATCATAAGGTAGAGCAGACCACTGTAAAAATAAATGGTAGAACAGACATCAGGGGGCAGGGAAATTATATTTACCTTGATAAGAATAAAAAAGCACAAAGATTTTATTTAAATGAAATATATGTTGAGGATAAAAAGTATATAGGAGGTAAAACCAATATTCCTGATTCTATTGGCTTTTTAGCCGGTCCCAAATTGGCTTTCCAAGGAAATGCCATCTTACACTCATTCAATAAGAATTTGGAGTACAACGGACATTTTAAACCATTACATAACTTACACTTTCCTAAAACCGATTGGTTCAGGTCAGCAGCGGTTATTAACCCTGATTCAGTTTACATTGATTTATTGCCACCTATATCAAATTTAAATAGGCAGGCCTTGTATTGTGGGGTAAATGTAACTATTGACTCACCACACGTTTATCCGGCCATGTTTACGCGTAAGCGTGTTACCAGCGATTTTGAAATGATTAAGGTTGAAGGAACTTATTCTTACAATGAGAAGTTTGAAGAATTCAGGATAGGGCCTTATGATAAAGTATTTAGCAAGCCAACCCGTAAAGGAAATTTCTTAGCCGTAAGTGAAGCTAAAAAATCAATTTACGCTGAGGGCCGGTTTACCTTTGGCTTTGATCAACCTAAGTTTAAAGTACCGGTTGCAGGTAACTGTATCTACAACTTAAAAGACTCCAGTTTCAATATGCATTTGGCTATGATACTTGATTTTCAAATGCCCGGTAATGCTATTAAGTTAATGTATGATACCTTAACAGACCAGTCAACAAGCGCATCCAATAATTTTTACGATAAGCAAATACTTAACTTAGCCATACCGGAACTGGTAGATGAAAAAGTACTGAAAAAAATAGTCGGAGACCCAAGCGATGAGTTAACCGGAAAATTGATAGAAGATTTGTTTAAGACTATTTTTATAACAGATTTAAACCTGAAATGGAACCAGACCACCCGGTCATTTGTCAGTGTAGGCGATATTGGTATCCGTAGCTTCGATAAATATGTATTTGAACGCAGGGTACAAGGCAGGGTAGAAATAATTAAGAAACGTGCTGGTGATGAAATTATAGTTTACCTGCAGCAAAACAGGGGTAGCTGGTATTACTTTAAATACACCAAGGGAAGTATGGGTATTTTAAGTAGTGACCCTGCTTTTAACGAGATTATAAAAACGGCAGGAGAGAAAAGTTCGTCCGAAGGATTTACGCTTAGGGCAGCTAGTATGAGCGACAGGAATAAATTGCTGAAAGCAATGAAAGAAAAATAACAGTAGAGGCTAATCTTTAACCATTAAGATTAGCCTTTACTTTATGTGTGGATTTTTTTTATTTTTTTTATACTTTGCCAAGTCTAAAATTATAATTAATGCTGATATATATATTGCTTTTAGTTGCTTATCTGCTTGGTTCAATTCCTACAGCAGTATGGTACGGAAAAACGTTTCATCAAATAGATGTAAGGGAGCATGGAAGCGGTAATGCCGGTGCCACCAATACTTTACGCGTGTTGGGAAATAAAGCAGGTTTTATTGTATTGTTTATTGATTTGCTAAAAGGTTTTTTAGCAACCAGCCTGGTACATTTTACCGATTACCAATGTGGTACGCAGGCATTTTTTAATTACCAGATGAGCCTGGGTGTAATAGCAGTTCTTGGACATGTATTTCCCGTATTTGCTAATTTTAAAGGCGGAAAAGGTATTGCTACTTTGTTGGGTATGGCTATAGCCCTTAATTACCAAATAGCATTAATATGTATTGTTGCATTTATTATTATAGTTTGGGTGACCAAATACATATCAGTAGGTAGTATAAGTGCTGCGGTAATGGCTGCGTTGTTATCGTTCTTTTATTATACCGAAAACTGGATAGCCAATGTGTTTTTTTGTGCAATAGCAGTAATGGTTATATACACACACCGCGCTAATATTGCTAGGTTAAGAGCTGGCAATGAGAATAAATTTGCCTTTAAAAAATAACCTACTTAGGTTTTTTCTTTTCTTCTATTAAAACTGGTGTGGTTGTGCCTAAAGGTTGTTCTGTATTTACAGCAGCTCTTTTTTCTATTACTTTAAAGTTAATCATGGTTTTTTCAGAGCGTACAAACGGCTCCGTTCCTACCAGCCTGATAGTATATTCCCCGGGAGGAGTTAAGCTGTCCGTAATTATTAATTCAAACTGTCCTTGCTTGTCATCAGAAAAGTCAATATAGTTTTCATCAAAGTCAGTATTGGCTTTTGTTAATTGTAAAACAGTGTGGTTGTCTTTTCCAAAAAAACCAACAGTTCTGAAAGGAATTAAAATTCTTTCGCCAATTACATAATCAGGCTCTATTTGCCAGTCAACCTCAATTCTCGGTTTCAATTCTGCGGTTACTTGTTTGGTAATATTATTTTCATGGTCTATCATGAATAAAATACCATTGCGTAAGAAACAACTGGCGTATTTCGTATTACCCTGATCAATTTTTACCCATTGTATACCGTCATGGTCGTGGAAATAAATATCACCACTTTGGTTTAAAGCATAAAACCCATTGCTGTCTGATTCAATATTGATAATAGTACTGTCCACTAATCCAAGGTTCACCGGTTCGTAAGAGTTTCCATCGTCATTTGTTTTAATAACCCCACGAATAGCAGAGGCAATAAACAGCACATTGGTATTTTTTTTATAGTAAGTTATACCAGTAATTTTGGTAACAAATGCACTTCGGCTAAACTCAACCCACTGGTCGGAGTTTGAATGTTTTTGGTAAACCCCTGCCGATGAAACAGTACAAATTAAACCATCAAAATTTTTAATGATATAGGCAGAAGATGCCATCAATCCTTTATTGATAATATCAGCTTTTAAATCAACCCTATTGATACTGCTTAACCTGAATTTTAATATGCCCTGCTGAGAAGAACATACATACACATATTTATCGTTTTTAGTAATTCCGTTACAGATTATATTTTTAAAATAAGTGTAACCCTGATGTTCATTAGTAAGTGTATTAAACAAGAATAGGCCCTTTTCACAGGCAAGTACCAAATTATTGTTTACTAAAATAGAACCAAATACATGTCCCGTTTTTGATGATAAGTCAACAACTTGTTGTTCCTTGTTTTTGCTTTGGTTAAAAATAAATCCTTCACTGGTTATGCTTACGTTAGCACTTTCGCTTTCATAATAATCAATAATGGAGAACGATTTAATATCACTGCCAACCTGTAACGTAGTGCTTGTTTTGCTTACGTAGTATAAGCATTTGCCTTCCGTGTTATTATATAAAATATTGCCGTTGCTTAATAATGATGCATTGTTACATTTGGTTTTTATTAAAGTACTAAGCTGCGCATCAGCCATATTAAACTTAGCTATTTCGCTACCGGTGTTAAAAACCACCATGTTGTCATCAGAACCAATAATATTGCTTGCCGTGGTTGTGTTATTAATGTATGCTGTTTGTTTATTTTGTAGGTTATATATGCGAAGTCCTTGGTCTGTATTATAAATAAGACCGGTGTTATTTTGATAAATTGTTTTGGCTGAATCTAATTTGTTACCTTTTACAAATAACTGCTCTTTGTTAAATTCATAAAAAATATGGCTGTTTGTTAAAGCAATTAATTTAGGTCCGGGTATTAAGCTTTTTATGTAAAAGGGCGATTTGTAAAAATCTTTATTATTGGCAAATAATAAACCATCAGCAAAAGCTATAACCAATTCATTGTTATAAGCTGCTATAGATTTTATAATTTTGGAAGATTCAAAATTAAAAGAGATTTCCCAGCTTTGCAGGTTGCTGTTAAATGAAAAAACCTGATGGTCATTCCAAGCCAGTAAAGAATCATTATACTGGTAAACTCCTTTTACATTGGTGATGGTAGCCTTTTGGTTACTGTTACCCGACTCAGCGTCTAAACAATATAAGCTATTATTTTTAGCTAGTACAAAAAGCGATGAGTTGTATAGTTCAGCATTTTTGAAAATGAGAACATTAGGTGAGTTGTTGGCATTTGTAATGAATGCAGAAACCGGCAAAAACAATAGCATAAAGCAAGCTTTATACAGTATTCGGTCTATATAATACTGACTGTTCGTGGTTTGTTTCATTGTTTTAGCTGAAAAACAGCTGCATAAATAAGTTTTTCTACTGATTAAATAAAAAATATTTCTGTATAGTCGTGTTTTTTATTCCTTATTATTTAAAATTTGTTGTGAACAAAATAAATTTATTTAGCCGTTGAGTAGTTTAATAAGTATGCACAATTTTTACTGCTTGTTAATAATTGTGTACAATTTTTAATTTAGTTTGACTGAACTATTTTGTTTGCATACGCCCACTTAATTAATATTTTTGAAAGCCCAAATTTGTAATTTTAATAATTAAATTAAGGGTAATTCGTTTAATGTACATGTCGAAAGAAAAAACAAAAGAATTAGCTGAAGTTGATGTGCTTGATGCAATTGAGCCGGGGGCGAAGGTTGTTTTATATAATGATGATGTAAATACCTTTGATTGGGTAATTGAATGCTTGTGTGAAATATGTGAGCACGAAGTATTGCAGGCAGAGCAATGTGCTATGCTTGTTCATTTTAAAGGCAAAGCATTGGTAAAAAAAGGCGAAGAAGAAAAAATGAAAAGCATTTGCCAGGCTTTATGCGACAGAGGTTTATCAGCAGTAGTAGAATAATTTTTTTAAATATACCGTAAAGGTTTAACCTTTAACTTATTAATTATGTTAAATAAAATAGTAGGCAATGCCGATGAGGCAATAAAAGATATACAAGATGGTGCCACCATTATGTTAGGTGGTTTTGGTTTGTGTGGTATTCCTGAAAACAGCATAGCAGCCATTGTAAAAAAAGGAATTAAGCAGCTTACCTGTATCAGTAACAATGCCGGAGTTGACGATTTTGGAATAGGCTTAATGCTAAAAACACGTCAGGTAAAAAAAATGATTTCATCATACGTTGGTGAAAATGCAGAATTTGAGCGCCAGTTGTTAAGTGGAGAATTAGAGGTAGAGTTAATTCCACAAGGTACTTTAGCTACCCGTTGCATGGCTACAGGTTATGGAATGCCTGCTATCTTTACTCCGGCAGGTGTAGGTACCGAAGTTGCCAATGGAAAAGAAACAAGAGAGTTTGATGGCAAAACATATTTGTTGGAACATGCATTTAAATCAGACTTTGCTATTGTAAAGGCATGGAAAGGCGATACTCACGGCAATCTTATATTCAGGGCTACTTCGCGTAACTTTAACCCTTTAATGGCCATGGCCGGAAAAATTACTATTGCCGAAGTAGAAGAGTTAGTACCTGCAGGAGAGCTTGACCCAGATATGATTCACACACCGGGAGTTTATGTAAATAGGATATTTAAAGGAGAAAATTACCAAAAACGTATAGAGCAAGTTACTACCCGACCTAAAGCGTAAGCATGCAGCAAACAGTACCAAATAAAATTCATTTCAGGAACCTCGATGTGCTGCGTTTAGTTTGTGCTTTAATGGTTGTTTTGGCTCATTCCTACGAAGGCTTTTGCGGTTGGCTGGGTAGCCCGCTTGTTGCATTTCCTGTACTCGATGCTAAGGTCAGGTTATTTATAAGCAACCTTTCAATTGGAGTGGATGTCTTTTTTGTTATCAGTGGTTTTTTAATTACCTATTTGTTGCTCAATGAAAAGCAAGCTTCAGGTAATATTCATATTGGTAAATTTATTATAAGGCGAAGCTTACGTATTTGGCCACTATACTATTTTGCTATACTTTTCGGATTCATTTTAATTTATTCATCCAACCGTCAGGCACCTGATTATGTAGCCAATTTATTATTCTTAAATAATTTCAATGCTATACGAATAGGAGAGTGGCAATTCCCCTTTGCCCATTTTTGGTCCATTTGCGTAGAAGAGCATTTCTATATTGTATGGCCTTTTATATTGTATTTTACATCCATCAAAAATGTTCCTTTTGTAACCCTGTTTTTTATTGGCATCAGCATTTTATCACGTTGGTATTTTGCTGAGTTCTCAGCCAATTTACAAATGGATTTACACGTAAATACACTGGCCAGGATTGATGAAATATTAATAGGTGCTTTAATTGCCTGGATACATTTTAAAAAACCGATTGTGCTTAATACTGATAACAAAACAAGGCTTGTAGTATATGCTATTTTTATTACCTTACTTTTTGTTGACGGTTACAATAACTGGGGGACAGGTATATTTGATGTGATGTATAAAAAGTATATATATTTAGGCTTAATCGTTTTTTGGATGTGCAATTATTTATTCAATCCCGAAGCACTTTTTAACTTTAAACACAAAAACTTTATTCATTACTTAGGAAAAGTTTCATTTGGCATTTACATATACCATAACATGCTTATTGAACCATTTATAACAAAGGTTGTTTATGGGTTTTCTATAAAAAGTTTTTGGGTTTATGAGCTGGGTTATTTAATGGTAGTGTTAGGTATATCTATACTTAGCTACGAACTTTTCGAAAAATATTTTTTACGCTTAAAGCAAAAATTTGAAATAATAAAAACAGAACGTTAGTAACGATTCAATAAATACAATTAACTATGTTAGATAAATTTGGAATAGCAAAACGTATTGCAAAAGAGTTGCAAGATGGATATTATGTAAATTTAGGAATAGGTATTCCTACTCTGGTTGCTAATTATGTACCTAAAGATATAGAAGTTATTCTGCAGTCAGAAAACGGGTTGCTAGGCATTGGCCCCTTTCCGTATGAAGAAGATGTAGATGCAGATTTAATCAATGCAGGTAAGCAAACAGTAACAACCACAATAGGTTCAAGCTTTTTTGATAGCGCTATGAGTTTTGGAATGATTCGTAGTGGCAGGGTTGACTTAACGGTACTAGGAGCTATGGAAGTAGCCGATAATGGTGATATAGCCAATTGGAAAATTCCGGGCAAAATGGTAAAAGGTATGGGAGGTGCTATGGATTTAGTTGCATCAGCTAAAAATATAATTGTGGCCATGCAGCATGTAAACAAAGCAGGCGAATCAAAATTGTTAAAAAAATGTACTTTGCCTATTACCGGTTTAGGTTGCGTAAAAAAAGTAGTTACTGAGTTAGGTGTGTTTGATATAACAGAACAGGGGTTTGTTTTATTAGAGTATGCACCGGGTGTTAGCATTGATTATATTAAATCAAAAACCGAAGGACGTTTACAGATAGCTGATAACGTTTTTGAAATGAGTTTATAAATTTTACCATGAAAAAGTTTTACCAAGACCAGCCACTGGGTTTCATTTTAATAGTTGCTTTTATAGTAAGGTTAGTAGCTGTAATTTTTAGTCAGGGTTATGGCATGAGCGATGACCATTTTTTAATTATAGAAGTAGCCCAAAGCTGGGTTGATGGTAGAGACGATAGCCAGTGGTTACCAGGGCCGACAAACCCCAACGCAGTGGCAACGGGCCATGTTTTATTATATACCGGCTTTCATTATTACTTTTTTAAATTATTGGCGTTTATAGGTATAACCGAACCCAATTCAAAAATGTTTATTGTTCGTTTATTCCATGCCCTGTTATCATTAATAGTAGTAAAATACGCTTATAAAATTACCCAAAAATTAAGCAATGACGATGATGCAAAAACAGTAGCATGGATGTGTGCTTTACTTTGGTTTATTCCAATGCTAAGTGTACGTAATCTAGTTGAAGTAGTGTGTATTCCACCTTTAATATATGGTACCTGGTTAATAGTAAGCAACGATAAAAAAAGCATGATGCAATTTTTATTAGCCGGCTTTATTGCAGGTTTAGCTTTTTCCATACGTTTTCAGACTTCCACCTTCATTGCCGGCTTAGGTTTGGTAGTGTGGTTTCAACACAAGTTTAAAAGTGCCTTTTTTTATGGTATAGGTGTAATACTATCCCTGTGTGTTTTTCAGGCAAGTATAGATATGATTATCTGGGGTAAACCTTTTGCCGAATTTATAGCTTACTCCCAGTATAATGTAGATAATGCTTATAATTATATTGTTGGCGATTGGTATAACTATTTATTGCTTTTAGGGGGTATTCTAATTCCACCGGTAAGCTTATTTTTATTCTATGGATTCGCATTAAGCTGGCGTAAAAACCTTGTCTTGTTTTTACCTGCATTACTCTTTTTTATATTCCATTCAGCTTTTCCAAATAAGCAGGAACGATTCATACTACCCATTGTTCCATTTGTAATAATGGCCGGTTATATTACCTGGAGCAGTATGCAAAACAGGGCTTTCTTTATAAAAAATAAAAAATTTATTGATGGTAGCTGGAAATTTTTCTGGGTGTTTAATACCATTGTATTAATTGCGTTAACACCTTCTTCTACCAAATTAAGCAGGGTAGAAGCCATGAATTACTTATCAGACAAACCAGATGTTAACTCATTTATATTAGAAAGTAGTAACTCAGGTACCGTTTTGATGCCAAGATATTATTTACAAAAATGGGTGCCTTATTACAACGTAACCAAAGAAGAACCTGCCGACACCTTATTAGCCAATTTGAAAAAAGGGCACGATGAATTACCAAATTACTTGGTTATAGGCGAAGCCGAAAAATTGGTACAACGTTTAGCACCATGTATAAAAAGCTTTGGTAAAGTTCAGTATTTAGCTACCATTGATCCAAGCTTTTTAGATAAGTTTATGCATTGGCTTAATCCTTATGGAAACGAAAACCAAACCTATTATATTTATAAGTTTGAAAGGTAGTTAACTACTCATCTTCATGACTAACTATATTAATTTGCATACACACAGAAAACCCAGGGTTGATGGAGAAATTGCCATACGAAACGGTTTTTTGAAAAGTGTAGATTTTAGTAAAGTTAATTATCCCGTTTCATTAGGTTTACATCCGTGGCATGTACATAAAACAGATTTTGCCGTGGCTTTGGTACAAATAGAGCAATACCATAACAATATTATAGCAATTGGAGAGTGTGGTTTAGACAGGGCTATTCAAACCCCTGTTGATGTCCAGTTAAATGCTTTTCAAAAACAAATAGAATTAGCCATTACTTACCAGTTGCCTGTTATTGTACATTGCGTGAAAGCCTATTCAGATTTTGCTGCTATAGCAAAACAATACCCACAGGTTTCTTTTGTCTTACATGGCTTTTCTGGTAATGCAGCTATTCTACAAATGCTTTTGGCTTTTGAAAATGTTTTTTTTAGTATGGGTAAATATCTGTTTAATCCATTGTCAAATGCAAGTCTTATAATTAAGGATGTACCATTAAACAGGTTATTTCTAGAAACAGACACCAGCCGTTACTATATTGATGAAGTTTATATACAGGCAGCACAAATTTTACAGGTAGAAGAAACAGTTTTAAAAAATCAAATCTTTCATAACTTTGCGCTGCTTTTTAAGCAATAAATTAATTTGTAAATGAAAGAAGTACAACCATGGATGGGACGCACAGAACTTTTGTTAGGTCCTGATAAATTAAAAACTTTAGTTAATTCTAATGTATTAGTAGTAGGTTTAGGTGGAGTTGGTGGAATTGCTGCAGAAATGATAGCCCGTTCAGGTGTTGGTAAAATGACCATAGTAGATGCTGATACTGTTGACCCAACCAACAGAAACCGTCAGATACCAGCCTTAAAAAGTACGGAACATAAAGTTAAGGCAGAAGTTTTAGCAGAGCGTTTATTAGATATTAACCCTGAGCTAGATTTGCAGGTTTTACCTGTTTATTTCCGCGACCAGATAACCGAAGATGTATTAAACAACAATCAATTTGATTATGCTGTTGATTGTATCGACACCCTTTCGCCCAAAGTATATTTTATAAAAGCCTGTATTGATAAAGGTATTCCTATTGTAAGCTCAATGGGTGCCGGCTCAAAAGTTGATCCAACACGTTTAAGAGTAGCCGATATTTCAGAAACATATAATTGCCATTTGGCGAAATATGTAAGAAAATATTTACACCGATTAGGGGTTTATAATGGAGTAAAAGCTGTTTTTAGCGATGAGCAACGTATGCCTGAATATCAGGTAGTAGAAACACCCAACGATACCCGTAAAAAATCAGTGGTAGGAACTATCAGTTATATGCCGGCAGTATTCGGTTGTACCGTTGCCAGTGTTGCTATCAGAGATTTATATAACCGCTAACAGTTTCCTCCTTTTAAATAAGGAAGAGATTAAAATCTTTTTCTGATAAATACGTTCAGTCCGAATGAATAAGGATATTGTTTTATCCAATTTTCATCATTGATGATATTAGATAAACTGGCTTTTACTGTAGGCATACAGCCAATTGAAATACCCGGATTAGCAGGTAGGTTATACATTATTTGTGGCTGAAGAGTAAAGAACAACGTATTTTTAATTTTAGGGAAATCATCCTTTCCGTTTACTTCATAAATACCAATATTGTCAGTGCTGATAATGTAAGTGTTTACACCGGTTATAATACCAAAACCTAAGCCTGATTGTATGGCAATTTCGAATTTTTGATTTTCAAATGCTTTGTAAGTAACAAACAAAGGAATTTCAGTATAAGAATATTTTAACTCTGCACTGTATGAGCCTCCTGTAGTTATAGTATCGCTTCCGTGTTGGAAATTTTCACCTTGTTTAACAGGGTAACTGTTTTTAGGTGCTTCAGCACTATAGCTAAGCATTTGCTTAAAATTAGCTAAAATAATTCCCGAGCTAATTGTAAAACGTTTACTCAAATCATATCCTAATAGGAAACCACCATTAATGTCGTTTGCCGAACGTTCGGTTTTTTCACGTAAGTTAATATTAGCACTTGCATTGGTTTTATCATTTCCTTCAGCATAATACATATTTCCAAAAGCAAAGCCGGCATAAGCTAAAATAGTTAAACGCTCTTTTTTTAGCGAAGGCCCGGTATAATCATTTTCACTTGCCTGGTTGTTTGCCATGCTTTTTACCTGGGCATTTTCAGTTGTGCTGTCTATTTTATTAGGTAATGGTTCTGCTATAGTTATTGAGTCAATTTTATTTTGAGCCAAAGCATCATTGTTACCTTTGTTTTCTGAACTTGTTGCAGGTGGGGTATTAGGCGTTTTATCGTTACCGTTAGTTTCTTTTTTAGCAATAGGTTCATCATTGCCGTTAGCTGTATTATTACCTTCTAAAGAACCTGTTTTGCCTGGTGTGCTGGCAATTGTATTTTGGTTGTTTTGCGGAATAGTGTCAGATACAGTAGTTGTTGTTGCATTTACTTTGTTGTTTTGTCTTTGTGAAGCAACAGCATTGTTAATAGTAGCTATATTTTCATTTTCTCTAACAGGAACAACGTTTGTATTTGCTACTTGAGTATTAGTATGTGATTGTGCTAATAAATGAGGTCTGTTAGCTGAATGTGAACGGTCGTTTTCATCCAAAGCAGATTTGTTTTCATTGATTCTGGAAGGAGTATGAATACTATTAGGTGTAGTTGCATTTGCTAATATTTGAGTATTACTTTCAGTTGCTTTGTTGTTTAACCAAACAAATGCTTCAGGGTGTGTTAAGTCGGCTGATAAGTTATTGATATTGCTGGTGTATTGGCTTATGAAATAACCGGCTATTAAGCCAAAAGTTAAAACAACTCCGGTCCATAAATAAATGAGTTTTTTATTCATTTGGGTAGCAATGAACGGTAATTTTTTCTCAATGGCTAACCATACGTTTTGGCTGGGAGTAGTTTCTAATGAATTAAGCTTTGAAGCAATGTTTTTTTCAAATTTATCTTCCGGTAAATTTTGGGCAATATTATCCCATAAGGCCTCATTGGGTTTGGCCTCGAAATTATCAAATTGCTCTTTTAGCCTTTGTTCAAAGTTATTTTGGTTCTTCAAACGGTTCATTCATTATTTCGTAATGTTGGCTTAGTACTTTTTTCATCCAGTCTCTCGCACGTGAATATTGCGATTTGCTGGTTCCAATAGCAATGCCAAGTTGTTCACTAATTTCTTTATGAGTAAATCCTTCTACCGCATAAAGGTTAAAAATTAATCTGTATCCGTCTGGCATTTGCTGTACAAATGCCAAAATTTCTTTTACCGAAATTTTCGAAACTACATCATCATCATATTTTGCATCGTAATCACGTACATCCAGATCTTCTTTAAAATGGCGTACCCGGTGTTTGTACAAATTAATAGCATTAAATACTACCACGCGTCTTACCCATCCTTCAAAATTGCCTTCACCCCTGTATGTATGTAAATTTTGAAATATTTTGATGAAACTTTCCTGTAACATGTCTTCTGCTTCTGCACGGTCCTTTGCATAACGCATGCAAACGCCCAGCATTTTTGATGCGAAGTAATCGTACATTGCTTTTTGCGCCACACGGTTTCCTTCTTTGCAACCAGAAATCATATCTTCAATGGAAAGATTCATGTATTGGTTTCGTATTTGTTATAAAAATAGTTTAGGTTAATTATTAGTCAAATAAACCAATGGTGGCGGTTGCACAATACTATTAAATTATCTAATATTTCTTGCTAACAGGTGTTTTATTACATGCAGTAAAGTTTCCTTTACTGGATACGTATGTTTGGTTTCAGCCGCAAATGTAGCAGGATTCGGGAGTTTTATCCGGTCTTTTATTAGTTTGATCTTTATATTTTCCAAAGTATTGGAAATTCCGTAGTGGTAAGTTTCTACAAAAGTAGTATTAACTGCTTTGTATCTGTCAAATTTGTTTTCGAATAGTTTAACAGAATACTCATAAACATCTACATGTGGCTTCATACCATCTTTTAAAAACAGGTAGCCTTCCTGCTGATAAAGTGGTAAAATTCCAATCGGGTAGAACTCAATTTCGTTCTCTATAAATTCGTAAATTTCTTTACCCACATCCAATTGTTGCTTAATTTTGGGTAATGCAAAACCTACAATCTCCGAAATTAATTCCATTACCTCATCGTCTGTTACCACTTTTTTATAAAGTACTTTAAAATTAGCCATGTCCAGTGCGTCTATTCGCTCAGGGAATTCATTGAATAAGTTGTTTTTCTGATCAATAAAACGCTTGAGTAATCTGTAATGATTAACCAACTCGTTGAGTTGCGGATATAGTTTAATTTGGGTAAAATGCTTATCGACATCTTGTAAATAAGCCAATAATATGTACTTTTTGTATTCAAGATCGAGTAAATCTTCAAAAAACCAGTTTGACGATAACGTTTTCATGACAGTATTTTTTATTATTAAATATCGTAAAAATAAAAAAAATAGTTCTAGAAAATAGAGCTTAATGTTTGGAATTACAGTGTTTTGACAATTTTTCAGTATTCTGACAAATTTCTTTTCAAGCCTAATCCACCCTAAATCAAGGATTATTGAAAATTGTTTATCTTTAATCTTGAAAATTTGTCATGCAAAACCGTAATGGCACAATAAGTGTGTAAATGCAAAACATAAATCACTTGTTGATTTAAATATTTCTATAAAAATTTAATAAAAAACAAATATGTCAGTATCATTAAAACCATTAGCCGACAGAGTGTTGGTGGAGCCAGCACCGGCAGAAGAAAAAACAGTAGGAGGAATTATTATTCCTGACACAGCTAAAGAAAAGCCACAAAGAGGAATTGTTGTTGCAGCAGGAGCAGGTAAAAAAGATGAGCCGATGACAGTAAAAGCAGGCGACACCGTATTGTATGGTAAGTACGCGGGTACCGAAGTTACTGTTGACGGTAAAGAATATTTAATCATGCGTGAGAGCGATATTTTCGCTATTGTTTAAATTGTTTCAAATGATTTGGGTTGATAAATTAAATCAACAGTTTCCTTAAATCAAAAATCTTAGATCAAAAATCAAAAATTAGAATTATGAGTAAAAAAATATTATACGGAGTAGGTGCGCGTGATGGTTTAAAACGCGGAGTTGATGCTTTAGCTAATGCAGTAAAAGCTACTTTAGGACCTAAAGGAAGAAATGTAGTAATTGACAAAAAATTCGGTTCACCATCAGTAACTAAAGATGGTGTTTCCGTAGCTAAAGAGATAGAGTTAAAAGATCCTATTGAAAATATGGGAGCCCAAATGGTAAAAGAAGTTGCTTCAAAAACAGCTGATATTGCCGGTGATGGAACAACTACTGCTACTGTTTTAGCTCAGGCTATAGTAGCAGGCGGAACTAAAAATGTGGCTGCCGGTGCTAATCCAATGGATTTGAAACGTGGTATTGACAAAGCGGTTGAAGCCGTTATTGCCAATCTAAAATCACAATCAAAAGAAGTTGGAAACGACAACAAAAAAATCCAACAAATTGCGGCTATTTCAGCCAATAACGATGAAGTAATAGGGACTTTAATAGCAGATGCAATGGCTAAAGTTGGTAAAGAAGGTGTTATTACTGTTGAAGAAGCAAAAGGTACAGAAACTGAAGTTAAAACAGTTGAAGGTATGCAATTTGACCGTGGTTATTTAAGCCCTTATTTTGTAACCAATGCTGAAAAAATGGAAGCAGATTTAGATACTCCTTACATTTTGATTTACGATAAAAAAATCAGCAACATGAAAGAAATATTGCCAATTTTAGAGCAGGTTGTTCAAACTGGTAAACCTCTTTTAATTATTGCGGAAGATTTAGAAGGTGAAGCATTGGCTACTTTAGTGGTAAATAAAATTCGTGGTTCGTTAAAAATTGCTGCTGTTAAAGCTCCTGGTTTTGGCGACAGAAGAAAAGCCATGTTAGAAGATATTGCTATCTTAACCGGTGGAACTGTTATTAGTGAAGAGCGTGGTTTTAAATTAGAAAATGCTGATTTAAGCATGATGGGCAGAGCAGAAAAAGTAAACATTGATAAAGATAATACTACTATAATCAATGGTGCCGGAAGTAAAGACGATATCGCTTCTCGTGTTGGCCAGATCAAAGCGCAAATCGAAAATACTACAAGCGATTACGATAAAGAAAAGTTACAAGAGCGCTTGGCTAAATTAGCCGGTGGTGTGGCAGTTCTTTATATCGGTGCAGCTACCGAAGTAGAAATGAAAGAGAAAAAAGACCGTGTTGACGATGCTTTACATGCTACACGTGCTGCCGTTGAAGAAGGTATTGTAGCCGGTGGTGGTGTTGCCTTTATCAGAGCTATTGATTCATTAAACAACCTGAAAGGTGCTAATGAAGATGAGAATACAGGTATTCAGATTATACGCAGAGCTTTAGAAGAGCCATTACGTACTATAGTTGCCAATGCTGGTGGTGAAGGTTCGGTAGTGGTAAATAAAGTACGCGAAGGTAAAGACGATTTTGGTTACAATGCACGTACCGAAGTTTACGAAAACCTGATTGCTGCGGGTGTTATTGATCCTACTAAAGTAAGCCGTGTTGCATTACAAAATGCTGCAAGTGCTGCCGCTATGATTTTAACTACTGAATGTGCTTTAGTAGAAGAAAAAGAAGCTGCTGCTCCTGCTATGCCAGGTGGAATGCCAGGCGGTATGGATGGTATGTACTAAAAAAAATTAAATAACTATTTTTAATAGTTGTTGATTATCAAATATAAAAGGCTCGAAACCAGCAATGGCTTCGAGCCTTTTGTGCATTAGAATAAAAATGTTTGTAAAGAAAAGTGTAATCATTATTTTGCCCACATATTTAAAAACTACAACCAATGAAAAAATTATTATCCATTGTGAGTGTATTGGCAGTAATGGTTATTGCCGGTACAAGTTCAGCTAAGGCTGAAAGTTACGTAATTAATGATGATGCTGTAGAAGCTGTTTTTGCAGCGGCTGTTGCGGCACCTATTAGTGTTGATTACATCAATGCTGCTCCAACTATTCCAACAGAACAAGCTAAAGTAACAGGCGGTAAAAACCCATGGGTTGCGTTTGCGTTGGCGTTTATTGTTGGTGGTTTAGGTATTCATCGTTTTTATTTAGGAACTGCTACCTTAACCGGTATTGGTTACATTTTAACATGTGGTGGTATTTTTGGTATTGTTCCTTTTGTTGACTGGATTGTTCTTTTAGTAGGAGCAATTGAGAAAGACATTGACAAATACGAAGACAATACTAAATTCTTCATGTGGTAATTGAAAACTATTAGAAGTAAAATCCCGGGTATAATTTTACCCGGGATTTTTTTTGTTATTTACTGAATGCAGTAATAATGGAACTGTTTAGTTCTTTATTGATAGTATCTACTTTTAGCTGGTTATATTGAACAGCATTACTAACCGCATAGTTTATGCCTCCGCCATAAAAGGCATAAGATAAAAAGAAGCCACTGAATACACCCGTAACATAATAGCCATTAAAAACATTATAAGCACCCCATGTTAATCCTGATAAAATAAGCGTTGCATTGATAATACCATGGGCTGTTTTGCCTACATATATATGACCCGTACCAGGTAAAAAAGTTTGTAATGCTTGTGCTGTTTTAATTGACTTAGTTTTAAAATGTAAGGCATTTTTATACAATTGATGAATGCTGTTGGAATCCATCTTGTCTTTATTTAACCGTATAAGCAGTTGTTTTGCTTCTTCCCATTTACCGCTCCTGTTTAAATTTAAAACATCAAGTAGTATTATTTTTTCCCTATACAAAGTATCGCTTATAAAATATTTTATTTTGGTTAAGTTTAAATCTACTTCAGCATTATTATCGGTTAAATAATTTAGTATAGCCAATTGATAATAGTAACTGAACTTGGTACTATCGTCCAATTCATTTTCATTTATTCTTACCAGTGTTTCAATAGCTTTAGGATAATTTTTTATTGCTTTTAAATAAGCAGCTTTTTCAAACAGTATTTTATATTGATTAGCTACCGCATCAGCATTGTTATAAATAGCTTGCTCGTAAGCTAATTCTGCATGTAATGAGTTGCTGCTTTTGTATAGACTATCAGGTAGTTTTACTATTTGGGCATTAGTTATAATAGCTCCTAAGCATAACATTACACTGTAACAAAATCTCATTCTTCCTATCAAAATTAACCTCCTTTCTGTGCTTTAAAATGTAAAAATAACTACTCCACATATTACCAATATAGAATAATGAAGCAATGGCTGAAAAGGTGATGAACCGCGATGAGTTTACACCGGCTTTACTTTGGCTTTCAATTAATATAAGCGTGAGTGGTATATGGGTTAAAAATGTACTCAAACCATCGTATGGTTTATTGGCATATACCTTACCCAGGCCTGGTACTATGGCTGAAAGGCTTGCAGCTACCAACGGACTTTTTTTGTGCTTTTTACTGTTAACTCTCCATTTGTTTAAAGTAACTTTTAAACTTTGGTAATAATACAAGGAATCGTTTATTGTTTGGTGTAAACTATCGTATTGCTGAATATTGTTTTTTATTAAAGCAATGGCCGCATGCTCCATATTTACTATTTGATTAAACACACCGTCTGAATTATTACGAGTAGGAAGTCTGCTGATGATATATTGTTCTGAACTGTCGAGATAAGCTAAACCAATTACTTCATATAGCCTGGCTTGTTGTGAAAAAACAGAACTGTTACTTATTTTATTCAAATCATTTACAGCGAAGGCAAAATCCTTTTTGTCAAAATATAATTTACCGCTAAGGAAAAATAAGCTGTCCAATACCGATGAGTCGCTTGTTGCCTGGCTACAATTATTAAGGTACAATAAAGCTACATCATTTTCTTTTTGATTGATTAAGTTTTTGTAGAATGAATAATTAAATACCTGCTGCGCTTTTAATTTAAAAAGTAGCTGTATACTTAACAACATAAAAAGCAGGATGAATTTTTTCATTTAGTTATGCTTGCAACTATAATCATCAGCCGGATCGGAGAAACGATTGTGTTTGTTTAGCTTCTTAAAATCTAAACCCAATAATGTAATACGATTACACTTTTGTACGCGGTCTGCTGCTAAAAACATGCCTTTTATTAAGCCATATTTTCTGATACAATCTTTAGCATATTCGCTACACGAAGGGGAGTATAAACAACTGGCATTTATTTGAGAAGAAATAATATTTTGGTAGAAGAATATTAAACCCGAAAAGGTTAAATTGATAGGATTATACGTTTGCCATTTGCTTTTGTACAAATGGGTATAAGGCCTTATATGCTTTTGTGGCTTAAGCGTTGTTTCTTTTTGTTTTATTAAGGCAATATCAATGCTGTCAATTTGCCCATGCACAGACAGCGTAAAAGCACTTAATATTATCAAAACAACTACTCTCATTTGGTACCGGCAGTTTTTGGTTTCGCATTGGCAGGTATATTAAAATCAAAATACGAGTTATTGCTGGCACTATTTACTTTTATGTTGGAGTAAACAGTTTTTTCAACAGTTGAATCGCCATTGTCAAAATAATTGATATGGGTAATGGCTAAAGGAAAGTTTAAGTTCAACACTTTAGTATAATTATAATAATAACTCTTTTTAATGGCTTTGTTTTTATTATTAATAAATTTAAGGAAAACAGGCTTGCCTTGCTGGTAAACAAGCTCTACAGCATTAAACATTTTCATATATTGCGCAGGCGGTAGCCAGCTTGTAACTATATATCCGTTCTCTACTTTTGAGCCGTTTAATTTAAAGCCTAAGCTACGTAAACCTAATTCATTGTTTCTGTCTTTTAAAAAATAATACAATGAAGTATTTTCTGTTCCCTGATTATAATTAAACTCTTTGTAAACCTCATTTTCCCTAGGGTTATAAATGTTTAAATCGCCTTTGCTGTTATTAATAATTACTGTTTCTATAGGCGATAAAATGTGAGTTACCATTTTGCCATCAGCAGCATAAAATACATCGGCATTGGTAATTACTAATTTGCCATTGATAACCTTTTTGCTTTGCATGGTCAGGCTTATGCGCTCAAAGTTTTCATTAGCTGTTTTGAAACTAAGCAAAGCTAAAATGAAAAAAACTGTAACCAATCGGAGTTGGTTACAGTTTTTAAATACATTTTTATTATGCTTTTTACTTAGCATAGTTAACAGCTCTACGTTCCCTGATTACGGTTACTTTTATCTGACCCGGGTAGGTCATTTCGGTTTGTATCCTGTTTGATAAGTTTAATGAAATCATTTCTGCTTCTTCGTCACTTACTTTTTCGCTTTCAACCATTACGCGTAATTCACGACCAGCCTGTATAGCAAATGCTTTTTCAACACCTTTGAAACTTAAAGCCATATCTTCTAGGGTTTTTAAGCGTTTCATATAGTTTTCGGTATCCTCTCTGCGAGCTCCCGGGCGGGCTCCACTGATAGCATCGCAAGCCTGTACTATTGGTGAAAGCATACTAGTCATTTCTATTTCGTCATGGTGGGCACCAATAGCATTGATTACTTCCGGATGTTCTTTGTATTTTTCAGCCAGC
>CAYTWI010000048.1:0-26127 GCA_964442045.1 uncultured Bifidobacterium sp. | reverse complement strand
ATAAGTTTGATATTGTAGAACGTATGCTTTGGCAGGTAAACGAGTTTAAAAATTTACTACAAACTGATACACCCTTTCCCGCAGACCATTACTTTGATGTATTGCCTTATTTTAACAAGGCAAAAATTGAAGGTATGTGGCTGCTTGAAGATGAGTTGCATAAATTAAAATTGACTATTCAGTCGTTTTTACAAATAGCTAAATATTTTAGAGACAGGCTCGAAAAATACAAGCACTTAGAGGCCTTATTGGAAGGGTTGATGTATAATGATTTAATAGTAAGGCGCATTGATAGGATTATAGATAATGAAGGCTTGTTGCGCCCGAATGCTTCACCTGAGCTGGCTAAGATATCAGATAAAATTAATGAAAAGGAAAAAGAAGTAAGAAGGCGCATTCAATCTATTTATGATAAAGCGGTAAAGAATGATTATGCGGCTGCTGATTTGGAGATAACAGTACGCGATGGACGTTTGGTTATTCCTGTTTTGGCCGACCATAAAAGGCATGTGCATGGTTTTGTGCATGATGAAAGTAATACTGGACAAACGGTATATATAGAGCCTACTGAATGTTTTGAAATAAACAATTTGATACGTGAATTGCAGTTGGCATACCGCAGGGAAAGGGAAAGAATATTATTGGAAATTACTGACCAGGTAAGACCAGAGATTCCTGAGCTGGAAAGAAATATTCAACGTATGGGCTTGTTTGATTTTATAAGAGCCAAAGCTTTACTGGCAATTGATTTAAATGCAGGTTTACCGGCATTAAGCAAACATGCAGTTGTTAGTTTGCGTGCGGCTTACCATCCTTTATTAAAACTTAACCACGAAAAAAATAAACAAACCATTGTTCCTTTAACTATTCAGTTGGCAGGAGAAAATAGGATAGCTGTTATATCAGGGCCCAATGCCGGAGGTAAATCAGTTTGTTTAAAAACAGTTGGCTTATTGCAATACATGCTGCAATGTGGTTTTTTGGTATCGGCCAGTGCCGATAGTGAAATGGGTATTTTTAAGGATGTAATGGTTGATATTGGCGATGAACAAAGTATAGAAAATGATTTAAGTACATACAGCAGTCATTTGCTGCGCATGAAATACTTTACCGATTTTGCTGACGGTAAGACTTTGTTTTTAATTGATGAGTTTGGTATGGGAACCGACCCTCAGTTTGGTGGTCCTTTGGCAGAAGCAATATTGAATCATATAAACCGTAAAAACAGTTTTGGTGTAGTAACTACACATTTTAGTAACCTGAAAAACTTTGCCAATAATACCAAAGGTTTAATCAATGCAAGCATGCTTTTTGATAATGAAAAAATGCAACCATTGTACTTATTGGAAATGGGTAAGCCGGGCAGTAGTTATGCCTTTGAAATAGCGACTAAAACAGGCCTCGCACAAAGCATTATTAACTATGCAAAAGATAGGGTAGGCGTGAAACAAAAACGTGTTGACGATTTATTGATAGAAGTAGAGAAAGAACAGAAACATGTATTGGAACTGCGCCAGCGATTTGCAGAGAAGGAGGCAAAAGCAAATGCTTTAATGGAACAATATAGTAAGCTGAAAGCTGAAATGGAGGCCAATAAAAAGGTATTGATAAAACAAGCCAAACAGGAAGCATTGGCCATTATTACTGAAGCCAACAGTAAAGTAGAAGCTGCTATACGGGAGGTAAAACAAAATCAGGCCGATGCAGAAACACAACGCAAAGCAAGAACAGAAATAAAAGAACAGATAGCACAACTGAGCCAGGATGTAAAAGCGGTAGAGGCGGAGGAAAACGAAAAACCAAAAGTGATTAATGATGCATTGAAAATAGGATCGTTTGTTATTGTAGAGGGACAACAAAGTGTAGGAGAAGTTTTAGCTGTAAATAAAAATAAAGCAACGGTAGCTTTTGGCGATTTGCGAACAACCGTTGATGTAAAAAAACTACAGGTAGTAGCCAAAACTAAAGCAAGTGGTCAGCTAAAAGCGGGTAGTAAAGGTATTGACCTAAACGATAAAATGAAAGACTTTAACCCGGAGTTAAACCTGATTGGAACCCGTGGCGATGAAGCTATGAAACGCCTGCAACAATATATTGACGATGCTTATTTGTTAGGCTTTAAACAAGTGCGCATTGTACACGGAAAAGGGTATGGTGTATTGCGTAAACTGGTTAGAGAAACACTCAACAATAATGCATTGGTTTCATCTGTTCAAAATGAACATATTGAAATGGGAGGTGATGGTGCCAGTATTGTTAATCTGAAAGTATAATTTAAAGTTACCAATCAAAAATAGTAATAATATACTCTTATTTTGGTTCTTTAACTTTTGCTTTTTGCCCAACCAGGTAAACACCTAAAATAGTTAAAAGCATAGCCAGTAAAGTTTCTGTATTGATGATTTCATTTAAGAATAAATAACCCAGTAATACAGCCACTATAGTATTGAAGTAAGCATAAGTAGATACCAATGCAGCAGGTAATGCCTGCAGTATATACATAAAGCATCCGTATGCCAGTAAAGAACCAAACGTTATCAGGTAAATAAGTGCAATAACAGAATCAGTGCTTGGGTTAAAATGCCCCCAATCGCCATTAATACTTGCAATAATAAAAAGGATTATAGAGCCCGGTATCATTTGCAAGCCTGCGCTATACAAAACAGGAAATTCACTTTTATTTGATTTAGAAAAAATAGTACCTAGCGACCAACAAATATTGGAAGCCATTACAGCTATTAAACCCCATAAGTAAGTTTTATCCGAAAGTAAATTAATACGGTCTTTAAAAATCAAGTATTGTGCAACAAGGCATAATAAAAAGCCAATCCACATTATTTTAGTTACCTTTTCCTTATAACCAAAAGCCATATTAAGCAATACAATCCATAATGGGGTTAAAGCACTTATTAGCGCAGCCAGGCCACTATCAACCCACTGCATACCCCAACTAATTAATCCATTGCCACCAACAAGCATCAAAATACCATTTAAGCTATATTGTTTAAACTGGCTCCAGTTAGGTAAACCTAACTTTTTAAAAATAATAAAATAACCACATATAAGAATACCTGCTATTCCATGCCTGAATGCCGCTAGTAAAAAAGGAGGGAAACTATGCGTTTCATCACTGGTAATACCAACCCTTATAGCTAAAAATGTAGTTCCCCAGAATATGGCTACAGCTATAAAAGCTAAATACGCTTTCAGTTTAGGATGCTTAAACACTAAAATGGATAATAAGGACTAATCATAGCATAAACTATCACACCGCTTACAGTAACATATAACCAGATAGGGTAGGTGAAACGAACCAGTTTTTTGTGCTTTTCAACATTCATTTGTAAACCCCAGTAAAATGATAATAGTATTAAAGGTAATACCGAAGCCGCCAGAATAATATGGCTAATTAATATAACTAAGTACAAAGTTCTGTTCGGATTGTCTATAGGAAAACTAGTTTCGTTAGCCACCCAGTGGTAAGTAATGTAGCTTATTAAAAACAATGCTGATAAAACAAAAGCAGTTAAGTTAACCGCTTTGTGAGCTTTAATATTTTTTTGTTTAATAAAGTACAATGAAACTAACAACAGTATAGAACAAGTACCATTAATAAAAGCATTCAACTTAGGCAAAAAAGTAGCCCAAACAGGTAACACACTAGGACGTGGTAATATTTTTTGATTCAATATAATAACGGCAATAAGAACTACTACCGATAATATCATGACTACATTAAATACTAATTTATCTTGTTTATTTTGGTTGATGGTACTCATACAATAAAACTTTTAATTCATCATTTAATCTTTTCATATCATTATTGTCTAATCCATTGTAAAGGCCACGTATATGGCGGCTTTTATCAATTAACAATATTTGCTGGCTATGATCAATGGTACTGTCTTCAATGGCAACGGGCAATAAAAACCCCTGGCCAATTTTAAACAAATTGGTTTTATCAGTACGGCAAAAATGCCATATCGTGCTATCAGCTTTAAACTGCTGAGCATATTTTGCCAATACTTGTGTACTATCATTATCAGGGTCAACCGAGAAAGAAACAAACTTCACTTCGCTCCACTCTTTAGCTTTATTATAAATTTCAGCTAACTTATAATTCATAGTAGGGCAAATATCCTTACAGCTAGTAAAAAAGAAATTAGCTATTACAATATTATTGGACAACATACTTGAATTAAGTTCTTTGCCCATTTGATCCGTTACACTAAAAGGAGGTGTTTGATAGTATATGGTATCTTTTATGTCAATACCATTCGGTTCTACTTTTTCGCCTAAATAAGGTAAGCGCTTAAAATTTTGCTTACTGGCTTTCAATAAAAAAAAGATAGCAACTGGAATTACTAATAAACCAGTTGCTACCCAAAACGATTTTCTTTTCATTATTTAATTAAATATTAAAACCCGGTTACGGGTTTTAAATGAATGATGTTATTTACCACTAAATAGTGTGAATGTATAGCCAGCTTCGGTTAAAGCCAACCATATTAAGAAAGCAACAAATAGCATTGGAGCAATAATAATCCAAACTAAAAACTTACGTTCAAATTTCATATGCATAAATACCGATACAATGTAAAATGCTTTTACTATTCCTAAAAACACGAACAAAATGTTTTTGTAAATAGAGTGTGATGAAAGCAATACGAAGTATAAAACAATATCTACTAAAGTTAAAGCCAATAAAACCCAAAATGTACGCCATATCTGGCTTTTCATATCCGCGGGTGATTCGGTGTGTTCTAAATGTTCTACGTGATCCATGATAAATTATTTTATTATTTGATGAAATAAACTCTTTTTAAAAACCAATTATATTAAATAGAAGAATGTAAAAACAAACACCCAAACTAAATCAACAAAGTGCCAGTATAAACCAACTTTTTCAACCATTTCATAGTGGCCTCTTTTTTCATAAGTATCATTTACTACATTTAAGTAAATAATAATATTAATAATTACTCCCGAAAGTACGTGAGTTCCGTGAAAGCCCGTTACAATAAAGAACAAGGCAGCAAAAGCTGTTGGTCCGAAAGGGTTATTGTGTAATGAAGCACCTTCACCGATAAACTGAGTCCATTCCCAAGCTTGGCAACCTAAAAAGGCAGCACCACCAATAATGGTCCATATCATATATTTTTCTACTTCTTTTTTCGCCATTCTATGTCCGGCTTCTACCGCTAATACCATAGTTACTGAACTAAAAATAAGTATAAAAGTCATTAAACTCACAAACATTAATGGTAAGTGAATACCATGTAAAAAAGGAAAATGGTTAAATACCAACTCAGGTGAAGGCCAACGCTCAGTAGTAAATAAACCGGCTTTTTGCATTTCCTCTGAAAAATTATGCGCTACATGTGCGAATGGTTTAACAATTGTGTTAGGTAATGACGAAGTAAAAGTGAATCGCACAAAACCATAGGCCACTAATAGTGATGAAAAAGTAAATGCATCTGATAGTAAGAAAATCCACATCATTAATTTACCATAACTAACACTGAAGGGCGATTTTCCACCTCCCCATGTTTTTTTGCTGTCGTCCGTTGTTAAAGTAGCTGTATTTGCCATTATTTTATATTTGTTTCAGTTTTAATAATTTCAATTAGCGGTTCAATAATAAAAATACAAAAAGATATATCCAAAGAATACCTACAAAATGCCAGTAAGTATTGCACATGGCAATGCCTCTAAGGGCTTTTTTGTGTATTTTAAATCTAAACGTTTGAACCAATATCGTTAATAAATAAATTAAGCCAATAATTACGTGTAATATGTGAACTCCACTTATTACATATACAAATGAGCCACTCGGATTGGCAAAGCCAAAATAAATGCCATTGTATACCATTTGTCCCCATCCCCAATATTGCATCACAGAGAAAAGAACACCCAATGCAAAAGTAATAGTCAATGCAATTTTGGTTTGTCCTATTTCATCCTTTTTTGCCGACATATATGCCCACTGCATAAAAACGCTGCTCAGTACAATTACACCCGTGCTAAGCATAAACATAACAGGTAAATCAAAAACTACCCATTCTCCTTCACCCCTGCGTACTATATAAGCACTTGTAAAACCGGCAAAAAGCATAATGCTGCTTACCAGTAATAACCAAAGCACAAACTTTTTTGGTTCTACACCAGGCTCACGCTCATCAATCATTTGTTTATTCACAGCTTGAATCATTTAAATTTTATCAATTAAATAAAATAGTTGAACAATAGGTAGATAAACAATAGCTGCAAGCATTAGCTTTTTAGCATCGGCCAACTCACAACTTTTATATAATTTATAGGCGTAATAACTAAAGTATAAAGCTCCAAAAACAGCTACTACTGCGGCTACAATACCCGAGATACCAAATACAGTTGGCAGTATGCCAATAGGAACTAAAAACAACGAAAACAATAAACATTGAAACGCAGTTTTCTTGGTTCTTCCCGGATTAAAAGGCAACATTTTAAATCCGGCCTTTTTGTAATCATCTTCCAATAACCAGGCAATACTCCAAAAATGAGGGAACTGCCATACAAACTGCACAGTAAATAATATAATAGCAGCTAAGTCAATTCTGTTAGTATAAGCAACCCAACCTAACATAGTAGGAAAGGCACCCGGAAAAGCACCAACAAATACCGAAACAGGAGTAATACGTTTAAGAGGTGTATAAACAAATGCATAGCTTAATAACGAAACCAAAGCCAAAGCACCACTTAGTTTATTTAAAAATATACCAATTAGTAAAACACCAACTAACCCCATAATGGTAGAGCTGATGCCAGCCTCCATTACACTCATACGGCCTGTTGAAACAGGTCTGTTTGCAGTACGGGTCATTAGTTTATCGTAATCCTTTTCTATAATCTGGTTAATTCCATTGGCAGCACCCGTAACCAATAAGCCTGCAAAGCCCAGTATAAAAACTTCAAACCAGTTAATTTTACCCTGGCTGGCTGTTAAATATGTAATTACAGAGCTGAATACTACTAAACTGCTCAGCCTGAATTTAATCAGTTGAGCGTAATCAGCAAACTTCAACTTCCATGAAGTTTCATAATTAATAGTAATATTATCGTTTACGTTTTTCAATTTGTTTTTTTGTTATTTAACTAGCCAATTTGGTTTTGTTAAAAATTAATAAGCTTGTTAATATTTGCAAGCCTGCTGTTATACTTCCAATTGTTAAATGCACTGCTGTTATTTGTTTTGGGAATCCCCAGTTAACCAATACTGCACCGGTAAAAGCTTGTGTACATAAAAGCAGTATTACAGCCAAAGCGCTTTTATATATCAATGAGTTTCTTTCAAACAAACGTTTACATTTAATAAAAACTGCAATAGCAAGCGCTAAACTCAATATTGACCAGCTTCTGTGTAACTTAAAAATAAGCTCTTCAGAAAAAAACTTAGACCACTGGCTTCTGTAGTTTTCACCTAGTAGATTCGCAATGTGATCAACTTTTTCCCTAACCTGAGTACCACTAACTATTTGAATTAAAGTAATAGTTAGTGCTATTATGATTAAGTATTTTAAAGAACTGTCTTTTTTTAACTGCGTAATATAAAATTGTTGCGATTGGGTAACCGTATAAATAAGTAAAGCAACTATGATTAAAGCAATAATCATATGTATAGTTATCATCCATACTGCCAAATCAGTCGAAACCACTTTTGAACCAATCCATCCTTGAACACCCACTAAAATAAAAGCAGCAAAACTTAACCAAAAAGTTGAAGACTGTGTTTTAAGATAGGGGAATGCAAATACCACCGTTAAAAAAACAAAGAACCCTATTAAAACCCCAACTAGCCTATTTACATATTCAGTCCAGGTTTTAAAAGTATCAAAATCAGCAATCTCTTTACCTTGAACTGCAAATTTTGTTTTGTAATCAGCAGGAAGTTGATCAACACTGGTTGGAGGTACCCAATTACCAAAACATTTTGGCCAATCAGGACAACCCATTCCACTGCCTGTACTCCTTACCAATCCGCCTACAAAAATTAAGAAAAATATAGAAACAATGGTAGCAATACCAAAGCGCCTGAATCTATTTTCAAAATTGTTGTTAAGCATTTTTATGAATGATTTACTATCACTCTTTAATAGAAAACACTAAACATTTTGGTTTAGTGCTTTCTTAATTTTATTTATTGAGCAAAACCTAACCAACGTTTTACTAAGCTAAACATAACAACTTCTTCTTTTTGAATAGTTGGAGCTGTTTTACGTTCAGGTATCGGAGTTACTTTAGGTTCTTGCAATGGATCAGTTTGTCCATCGTCAGGAATATTTTGGGGAATATAATCTTGCTCATGACCTGGTACACTGTAGTCGTATGACCAACGGTATACATGAGGTATTTCACCCGGCCAATTTCCATGTAAGTGTTTAACAGGAGCAGTCCATTCCAAAGTATTACTTTGCCAAGGATTTTGAACCGATTTTTTACCTTTAAAAATACTATAGAAGAAATTGAATAAGAATATAAATTGAGCAATTCCACCTAATATAGCAGCAAAGGTTATAAACTGGTTCATATCAACAAAAACATTGAACTGATCGTAAGCAGTATTAGCATAATACCTACGAGGTACACCAGCTAATCCCATAAAGTGCATTGGAAAAAACACACAATAAGCAGAAACAATAGTTAACCAGAAATGAATATGGCCTAAACTTTCATTCATCATACGGCCAAACATACGTGGAAACCAATGGTAAATACCACACAACATACCGAATATAGCCGCACTACCCATTACCAAATGGAAGTGAGCAACCACAAAGTAAGTATCATGTAAGTTAATATCCAACGAAGCATTACCTAAGAAAATACCGGTTAAACCACCTGAAATAAAGAATGATACTAAACCAATAGCAAACATCATAGCTGGATTTAAACGCAAGTTACCTTGCCATAAAGTACCCAGATAGTTAAATGTTTTTACAGCCGATGGAACCGCAATAATTAAGGTTCCAAGCATAAATACCGAACCTAAGAAAGGATTCATACCTGTAATAAACATGTGATGCCCCCATACAATGAAAGATAATATAGCAATGGCCATAATAGAACCAATCATAGCTCTGTATCCAAAAATAGGTTTACGAGAGTTAGTTGCAATAACCTCAGAAGTAATACCCAAAGCAGGTAATAAAATAATATATACCTCAGGGTGACCTAAGAACCAGAATAAATGTTGGAATAGAATAGGTGAGCCACCCACTCTTTCAATACCACCGGCTAAATCAGCAGGAATTTCATTCAGATAGAATGAAGTACCAAAACTTCTGTCAAACACCAATAATAAAGAACCTCCGAATAATACAGGGAAAGATAAAATACCTAAAATAGCAGTGAAAGTGAAAGCCCAGATAGTCAATGGCATTCTGGTCATTTTCATACCTTTGGTACGCATATTAATTACAGTAGCTACATAGTTAATACCACCCAATAAAGATGATACGATGAAAAGAATCATTGAAATCAACCACATAGTCATACCCGTACCCGAACCTGGAATAGCTTTAGGTAAAGCTGATAAAGGAGGGTAAACTGTCCAACCTGCTGATGCCGGGCCACCTTGAACAAACAATGAGCAAATTAAAACCGTTGATGACATAGCAAAAAACCAATATGAAAGCATATTCATAAAAGGCGAAGCCATATCACGTGCACCAACCTGTAATGGAATTAATAAATTACTGAAAGTTCCACTTAAACCTGCTGTTAACACGAAAAATACCATGATAGTACCATGAATAGTAATCAAAGCCAAATAGAAATTCGGATCCAATTTACCATCCTTACCCCATTCGCCTAAAAGCGAAGCTAAAATAGGGAATTTAGTATCAGGAAAAGCTAGTTGTAAGCGGAAAATTAATGACATTAACATGCCTATTGTGCCCATAATGATACCAGTTATTAAAAACTGTTTAGAAATCATTTTATGGTCCATGCTAAAAACATACTTCGAAATGAAGGTTTCCTTGTGATGGCCGTGGTCATCGTGGTGTTGGCCTTCTGCATGATGTGCAACTGCGCTCATATATTTATTTTTGTTTGTTAATTTTATCGTTAAACTCTGAATACTTTATTGTTTTATTTTGAAGCTAAGCCACTTGGCTTGAAGAAAGAAAATGCTTTATTAGCTTCAGTTCCTTTGGCAGTTAAAGCAGGTTGCGCTTTAATCCATTTTTCAAATTCTTCCTGTGTATCTACTACAATGGTCATTTTCATCCTGTAGTGCGCACTGCCACAAATTTTATTACATAACAAAACGTAATCAAATTTTGGGTTATCAGTTTTAGCACGCATTTCATTAGTAGTTAAAGTAGGCCTGAAACTGAATTTAGTTGGTAAACCCGGTACTACGTTCATTTGAACTCTGAAATGAGGCATATAAGCAGAGTGAATAACATCTTTAGAACGGAAATGTAAATACAAATCCTTGTTAACAGGAACGTGCATTTCAGTAGTTATTACATCATCTCCAGCAAACTCTTTTAAGCTGTCAACACCAAGAGCATTTACTACACCAATCTGGCGGAAGTCATATTTGCCCAATTTATTATCAGCACCACTGTAACGAGCATTCCAGGCAAATTGGTAACCATATAACTCAATGTTCATAGCATTTTCGCCTTTATTAGAGGTCATGTGGTTCCAAACAATTAAACCCCTAACCACCAATACAGTTAATACCAACGTAGGAATAATAGTCCAAATTAGTTCTAACTTGTGGTTATCAGGATAGTATAAAGCTTTTCTGTTTTTATTTTCTTTATATTTATAAGTATACCAAAACAATAAAATTTGAGTAATTACAAACACAATTCCTGTTAAAGTTAAGGTAATCATAAACATACTGTCATATTCATCAGCATGAGCAGAAGCTGCAGGCAAATTGAAAACAGTTAATTTACCATGAACCATAAATTCCCATACGGCAGCACCCATTCCAACAACTAAAAATACAATAGCCATAATTGCATTAATTCTACCCCAGTTAATTACCGGTTTGTTTTGAACATCGCCAACTTTCGATAAAATATCGAAAACCATACCGATAATAAATACCAATAATATGGCGATACCAGCAATTAGCCAGTTAATGTTACTAGCAGTTGTGCTAACTGTTTCGTTTGTTTCTTCGCTTACTACCTGAGCAAAGCTAGACAGTGAGCTAAATAGCAAAAACACTATCACAAATACATAAGATGCTTTAAAGTTAAAATGCTTCATTAGTATATTATATTTAATAAATTTATTTAGAATTGGGCTGCAATATAACAATGGTGTCAAATACTTGTAAAAAGATTTTCCAGTATTGACAATTATCATTGATTAAATAGAGAAATTAAGCGGTCCAAATTTAACAGATACAAGTCTTTAAAGAAATTTTGGTATGTGGAAATTTTTTGATAACAATTTCAGTTTCGGCCCGTAAAAAGTAAATTTAGTGTTAAAATCAGGCTAAATGAGCATTCGCCTAGCTATTTTGTAAAAATAAAGATTAAAAAATAATTTAACGATTTCGTATTATTAAAATGTAGATATTTGTAGCCTGAAAATTTATGCGACAAACAATTTTATCAAACATATTAGTTGTTATTTTAATCTCAATTGGAATAGTAGGTTTTGCACAAGTAAAAAATGATGGAAAATACACTACAGCCTCACGACTTGGATTGACAGTTAATAATTTTGGAACCATTGGTCGCCCTACTGTAAGGTCAAACACCAGTGGACCTCCTTCCATGGCTTACCCAAGAGGGAGTGGAGTAGAACATTTGTTCGAATCAGGTATTTGGATTGGAGCTTATGTAAACGGACAGGTGCGTTTGTCAAGTTCATCTTCAGAGGCAAGTGCCGGTTATAGTACAGGAGGAGCAAATTTTGAGTTTACACCTACTTCAGCTATTAAAGAAAGGTCTAAATTAACAGGGAGCAATAACTATTCAAGTTCAGCAATCTCTCATCAGGATTTTGTTTTTTCCATGACCGATAGCAATGTAATCATTCCCGGAACCACAATACCCATAAACGGGCATAATAATCCATTAAGAGCAGTAGTTAAAGTAGAAACCTACAACTGGAACTATTCGTATGCAGACTATTTTGTTATTTTAAACTATACCATTACCAACAAAAGCAAAGAACGTTGGGACTCCGTTTATATTGGACAGTTTGCCGATTTAGTAGTGCGCAATGTAAATGTAACCAGAGAAACAGGTTCAACCTTTTTCCAAAGAGGAAGGAATTTTGTAGATAATAAATACAATGCAATTGTGGCTTACATGGCATCAAAACAAGCTGATGATTTTGATTATGTAAGCTCATATGGAGCTATGCAATTTTTAGGTGCCGATTGGCACGGATTGTTTTTCAACCCGGCCAAACCAGAAATATTTACTAGTAAAGGTTTTTCTGCACCAAAATTCAATACCAATTTTTGGACATTCGGATCAACTACACCACCTTATATTAAGCCCGATGCCGAAGATACCCGTTATAGTAAATTAGCAGTTGGCATTGATTCAAATGATTTACTCGCTTCTGGAGGGCCGGTAAACGGAGCTCCCAATAATTGGATACAATTAATGAGTGTTGGTCCGTTTCGTTCATTAGAACCCGACTCAAGCATTACCTATACCGTTGCTTATATTGCAGCAAAACAAGATAGAAACGGAGTAATACAACAATCAACATCCATTTTAAGTACAGCCGAATCGCAGGCAGAGTTAGCTGATCATTTTAAACGTTGTCGTGCAACATACGTAGGAGAAGATGTAGAAGAAAATGGAGTTTATACCATCGAAAAGGATGCGAATGCCAATGGGAAGTTGGACAGATATGTATTACCGGAGCCTCCGGCTTCGCCACAGGTAAGAATGGTAGCGGCTAATAAAAAAGTAACTATTTACTGGAGCAATAATGCCGAAAACTCAATTGACCCGATTACGCGCCAGAAAGATTTTGAAGGCTACAGAATATACTCAAGCAAAATTGGCGATGATTTGAAACCCAATTTTACCGATGCACGTAATTTAATAGCACAGTGGGATAGTGCAGGAAACAGCGTAGGTTATAATAATGGTTTTGATGCTATAAAATTACCACAACCAATTACCTTTCCTGGCGATACCAACCATTATGAGTATGCTTACACAATTGAAAATTTAAGTAATGGCTGGCAGTACTTGTTTATTATAACCGCTTTCGATAAAGGCAACAAAACCTTAAATATAGAATCACTCGAATCATCATTCAGCGAAAACGAATACCGTGTTTTTACTGGAAGCGATATAAACAATTTCACCAAAGAAGACCAGGCTACCAAAGTTGGCGTTTATCCAAACCCATATAATACCAGTGCAGCTTGGGATGGAACAACATCACGTACAAGGAAACTATATTTTTATAATCTGCCTGCCAAAGCAGAAATAACCATTTACACATCAAGTGGCGATATTATAGCATCATTTAAACACAATGGTGAAAATTACAATGGAAGCGATAATGCCTGGTTTGAAAGACTGAGCGATGTGGAAAAAACAGTTATGACAGGAGGAGAGCATGCCTGGGATTTATTAAGCGACTCAAAAAATCAGATAGCCCAAGGCATATATATGTACAGTGTGAAAGATATAGAATCAGGCATCGTTCAAACAGGAAGTTTTGCAGTAATTAAATAGAAAATAAATAAACAAATAATAATATGAAAAAGACAATTTTACTTATCACCACAGTATTGGGAGGATTGTTTGCCAATGCGCAAAATCCTTACCCGATTTTACCAATAGATTCAGTTCAATTTGTAAATTTTACAAAACTGAGCAATCCTACAGGTAATACATTACCTAGTTATGTTGACCCTACCTTTAAAGATACCATTTACCGCGATACAGTTCGTTTTGAAGGTATTGTTATTAGTAGCCCTAAAGCTTATGGATTATCTACGAGCAGAAAAGCTATTTATATGCAACGCAAAGGAGGAGGACCTTGGAGTGGGATACAGGTTATGTGCGAACCCTCAGGAACAGGAACAAATTTGGCCGGTTTATTGGCAGAAACAAAATTCTATGACAATGCTATACCTGGTTACAAAATTAGAGTAACAGCTGTAATAAGAGATTTTCAAGGCGAAACGCAGGTAAATTTAATTAGAAGTAATCCTAATTGGGAAAATGGTGTTGAGCAGTTAAGTTTAGTAAAAGATACTTTGGTGTATTCCGAAATAACTGCTGACAAACTAATGCTTGGTAATCCGAATTCTTCTTCAAGAGATCCTCAAAAATTAACAGGAGAAGCTTATGAAGGAACATTAGTGCGTTTAAGAAACGTAACTGTATACGATGTAGTAAATACTATTAGCGGTAACTCAAATAGAACAGCTTGGAGTGTGATTGATGATAACGGAAACGTAATTGAAATCCGTGATTTCTCTGCTTATTACAGAAGAGATGCAACAGGTGATTCAACTTTAGGGTTAAATGTAGTAGATCCAAACAGATTTAAAGCCCCTGCTATCGGAACAAGATTAGATTTTATTCAAGGCGTGGTAACAGAGTACCAGGTTTCAGGTAAATCAAGATATGGCTTAGCGCCAATTAATCCTGGCGATTACCAGGTTTGTACCAATTGCCCTCCTTCAATTAAATATATTAGCAGAACACCTTCAGTTGTAAAATCAACCGATTCAACAAAATTAACTTTTGAAATTACAGTAGGTGATACCACTTTACAAGCAAGCAAAATTTACTTTAAAAATTCTGTAACCAATATACTTGATTCATTAACTTTAGTAGCAGTACCATCATTCCCTAACTACTACCGTGCAACCCTTCCACCAACCAACGCGGAATGTGTTATGACCTATTGGGTAGGAGCAATTGATAAAAAAGGAAGAACTACTTTAGTACCTGATCCATTTAGCTTTGGTAACAAATTTTACATTACAGGTCCAAACGGAGTTGATAAAATCAGCACATTACAAACAAGTGTGGTGCCTAACGGAACTACCATTTGGAATAACGATTCATTATTAGGAATCAATGTAAGAGGTATAGTAACAGGAATAGGATTTGGAGGTTTAGTAACTATTCAGGATGGAACCGGGCCTAACTCAGCTATATTTGTAGCTAGAAATACCGGAGCTGACAGCACAGGTAAATGGGCTGTGGGTGATTCAGTTTTAATTACAAGAGCTACCGTAAGAGAATCATTTAACGTAACCACATTAAATAATATATTAAGTTCAGTTATTTCTTCAGGAAATCCTTTACCACCATTCGAAAAATCATTATCTATCGATTCATTTGCATTAGGAAGTGTTGCATATAGCCGTAAATGGGAAGCAGTATTAATGCGTTTTGATAGTGTAGAAGTTTCAAGCAAAAACCCTGATGATCCAACTGGCAACTTTGGTGAATTTGCAGTTAAAAAACAGAACGGTTCATCATTAAGAATAGATGATTATAATACCAACTTTAAAAATTACAGTAACTTAATTTACGTTGGTATGAAAATGAATTTTATTCAAGGGCCAATGTATTTTGCGAATGGTAACTTTAAGTTAATACCAAGAGATGCGAATGATGCAGACTTCTCAAGAATAGATACAGTAAAACCGATAATTACTATGATTGGTTCTGCTAACATTGCAGTTAAGAAAGACAGCATTTACAACGATCAGGGAGCAACTGCAACCGATGATAAAGATGGCAATATCACAAGTAAAATTGTTACAACAGGCACAGTAAACACAGCAGTTGCAGGTATTTACCATATATCTTATGTTGTAAGTGATTTAGCAGGTAACAAAGATTCTGTTGTAAGAACAGTAACTGTATTTTATGGTGATACAACCAAACCGGTTATCGTATTAACAGGTAAAAACCCTGATACATTGCAACGTAATGAAACCTATGTAGATCCGGGAGCAACAGCAACTGATAATATAGATGGAAACATTACTGCAAAAATTGTTCGTACCGGCACAGTTGACTCAAGTACAATTGGTAGCTACGTATTAACCTATACAGTTGCAGATATTGCAGGTAATACAGCTACTAAAACACGTACAGTAATTGTAATAAACAAAGTAGGAGTGAAAGAGTTAAATACAATTGCTTCAAGCGTTAAAGTATACCCATCACCTGCTTATGCCGAATTAAATATCAGTATTGATAACATCAACCAATTACCAGCGCAATTAGTAATTACTGATATGTTAGGTAGAGAAATGATGAAACAAGCAATCAGTACCAAAAACTTTAATGAGCAATTAAACATTAGTAACTTAAACAATGGTGTTTATTTCTTAAACATTAGCAATGCAAATGGAATGCAAAGCATTAAGTTTATGGTAAGCGGTAAATAATTTACCATTTAAACTATAAACAATAAAAAAGCTCTCCTGGTAAATTCCGGGAGAGCTTTTTTTATAAAGAAAAATGAAAACTATTTCGTTTCCAGTACAATAAAAGGAACAATCATTTCCTCCAAACTAATACCACCATGTTGAAATGAATTGTTATACATGTTTACATGGTAATTATAGTTGTTAGGGTACGCCATAAAATCTTCACCCGTGGCAAAAGCATAACTCGAACTCATATTTTGTTTAGGTAAAAAAATATCCGCAGGATTTTTTACCCCAAATAACTCACTCGTATTATAAGTTAGATTCTTCCCTTGTTTATAACGTAAGTTAGTACTTGTACTTTTATCACCCACAATTTTTACAGGATTTTTTACTCGAATAGAGCCATGGTCCGTAGTAATTATAACACGTACTTTCTTTTGTGCTATTTTTTTTATGGCTTCAAATAAAGGTGAATGTTCAAACCAACTGGCGGTAATACTTCTGTAAGCCGCTTCGTCTTCAGCCAACTCCTTCATTACATTCATTTCCGTTCTCACATGGCTTAGCATATCAACAAAATTGTAAACTATAATGTTAAACTTATTGTTCATCATATTAGCCACATCATCAATTAAGTTTTTGCCCGCATTTAAATTAGTTATTTTAGTATAAATTATTTTTTCCTTATACCCCAACCGTTGCATTTGCTTATTAATGAATTCTTCTTCATATATATTTTTACCCTCTTCGTCTTCTTCATTTATCCATAAATTAGGATATAGTTTTTCAATTTCACTAGGCAACATACCGGCAAAAAAACTATTTCGTGCATAATGAGTAGTTGTAGGTAAAATAGTCATGTATACATCATCGTTTATGATGTTAAAGTATTCACTCAATTGCGCTTGAACCATTTTCCATTGGTCATACCTGAAATTATCAATCATAATTAAAAAAGTAGGTATGTCATTATCAATAGCCGGTAATAATTTTTTATTAACCACCGTATGGCTCATAGCAGGAGTTTTGGCATTAGGTTTCTTTAAAAAATCAATAAAGTTTTTTTCTACAAACTTAACCCAGGCATTATTGGCATCACGTTTTTGCATGGCCAGTATTTCATCCATACCAGTATCACCACTTTTAGCCAACTCCAGTTCCCAATAAATAAGTTTTCTGTATAATGCCACCCACGATTCAAAATCATTTACATCATATAACTCCATGGCAATTTGCCTGAACTCTTGTTGGTAATTTTGAGCTGTTTTTTCAGTAACCAACTGTTTCGAGTCTAAAATTTTCTTTAATGAAAGTAATATCTGACTGGAGTTAACAGGTTTAATTAAGTAATCAGCTATTTGGTTACCAATCGCATCCTCCATAATATGTTCCTCCTCACTTTTCGTAATCATTACTATAGGCACTTCAGGAGTTATACCTTTTATTTGGCTCAGTGCTTCCAAGCCACTAATACCAGGCATATTTTCATCCAGAAAAATAACATCGTATCTGTTTTGTTTAACAGCTTCAACCGCATCAACACCACTGGTTACCTTATCCACTTTATAACCCTTATTGGTTAAATAAATAATATGAGGCTTTAATAAATCTATCTCATCATCAGCCCAAAGAATTTTAGTTTCGCTCATTTGTTGTTTTTTTAATTCAAAGTATACAAATATTATACCTTAAATGGAATTTAAAAATTGTTTATGTTTTAATTACGTTGACTTTTATAAAGGGTAAATATAACGCACTTGATGGTCATTTAGTATGTTTTAAGTTATAACTTCTTTAAAGCACTGTATGGACTGAACAAAACTTATAAATTTCTAAATTTTTATAATCAGTTAATTTCCCAAATAACCCATAGCAAAAAATCAATTACCTTCGTTTCGTGAATTCCATCAATAAAAAGAAAATACTAAACGATCCCGTTTATGGTTTTGTTAATATACCCTTCGAAATAATATACGATTTAATAGAACATCCCTGGTTTCAACGTTTACGTAGGATAAAACAGCTTGGTTTATCCTATTTGGTTTATCCCGGTGCACAACATACCCGTTTTCAGCATGTGATAGGCGCCATGAGCCTAACCCATCAGGCAGTCGAAATACTTAGGAGCAAAGGTGTTGAGATAACAAAAGAAGAAGAAATATCCGTTTGTATTGCCGTACTCCTCCATGATATGGGTCATGGTCCCTTCAGCCATACCCTGGAAGGTTTTATTATAACCGACCTGCCACATGAAGCCATTTCATTAAAATATATGGAATTGCTCAATACACAGTTTGAAGGAAAATTATCAATGGCTATAGACATATTTACCAATAAATATCCTAAAAAATTTCTTCATCAGCTTGTTTCAAGTCAGTTAGACATGGATCGGTTAGATTACCTGCGCAGAGATAGTTTTTATACCGGAGTACAGGAAGGTTCTATTGGGCACGACAGGATAATCAATATGCTGAACGTATTCAATGATGAATTAGTAATAGAAGAAAAAGGCATTTATTCCGTAGAAAAATTTTTAATAGCGCGCAGATTGATGTATTGGCAGGTATATTTACACAAAACAGTAGTAGCTGCCGAAAATTTACTTATAAAAATAATAGAGCGGGCAAAATTATTAGCATCAAAGGGAGAAACCCTTTTTGCATCACCGGCTTTCCATTATTTCCTATACAATAACATTTCAAAACAACATTTTTTTCAAAGTAGTGAAACCATTAATCACTATACCCAACTTGATGACAATGATATACTCACATCTATAAAAGTATGGTGTAACCACAATGACATTATTTTAAGCAAACTATGTATCATGATGCGTGATAGAAATTTACCCAAAGTAATTTTCCAAAACCAGCCTTTTGAGTCAATATTGTTAGAAAGCTATAAATTTACTGCAGCTGAAAAATTAGATGTTACCATGGAAGAGGCCAACTATTTTGTATATACCAATTCCGTTCAGAACAAAGCTTACAGCAACAATAACTTTCATATTAATATACTGTTTAAAGATGGGCATATTACAGACATTGCCCAGGCCAGTGACCAGTACAACATAGAAACATTAACAAAAACAGTCACAAAATATTTCATGTGTTTTGTTAAATAAGCCAATCATAACCCTAAAATTATATATTCGTATTTTATAAAAAAGTAAACATGCAAATTAGTATAGCCCAGCTAGCCCAATTATTAAATGGAACCGTTATTGGCAATGGAGATAAATTATTACACACCGTAGCTAAAATAGAAGAAGGACACGAAGGAGCTCTATCATTTCTGGCTAATCCCAAATACGAAAGCTTTTTATACCAAACAAAATCATCAGCAGTACTCGTTAACAACGATTTTGAACCCAGTCAACCTGTTGAAACAACACTGATAAAAGTAGAAAATGCCTACACCTCATTTACATTTTTATTAGAGCAATTTGCGGCTATAGCCAATAATAAAAAGGGAATAGAATCCAATTCAGCCATAGCGAGTGATGCCGTATTAGGAACGGATATATACGTAGGAGGATTAGCCTATATTGGAGAAAAAGCCGAAATAGGAAATAATTCAAAAATATACCCAACCGCCTACATTGGCGATAAAGTTAAAATAGGAAACAACTGTACCATATATGCTGGTGTTAAAATTTACCACGACTGTGTAATAGGCAATAATGTAATTATTCATTCAGGCACTGTTATAGGTAGCGATGGTTTTGGTTTTGCCCCCCAGGCAGACCGCTCGTACAAAAAAATACCGCAAACAGGTAATGTTATAATAGAAGAAGATGTAGAAATAGGCTCCAATACCACTATAGACAGGGCAACTATGGGAAGTACTATTATTAGAAAGGGAGCTAAAATAGATAATCTGGTACAAATAGCCCATAATGTGGAAATAGGCGAACATACCGTTATAGCTTCACAAAGTGGGGTTGCCGGAAGCACCAAAATTGGAAAATATTGTATTTTAGCAGGTCAGGTAGGAGTAGTGGGGCATATAACAATCGCTGATGGTTCAATTATTGGAGCCCAAAGCGGGGTAAACAGCAGCTTGAAAAAAGCAGAACAAAAATGGTTTGGAAGCCCGGCTTTTGAGTATGGTGATGCTTTAAAATCGTCAGTTGTTTTTAAAAAACTACCCGATTTGTTAAAAAGAATCAGCGAATTAGAAAAAAAGTTAGAGAACAAAAAATAAATTTGTTAAAATTTGTAACAAAAAATAAAGTTAAGCGTATAGAAACAAAATTAACCAAATTCTGCTTATTGAATGACCGTTACCGAGTACAATACATGTGTAGAAGACTATGCTGATGCAGTTTATCGTTTTATATATAAAAATATAAAAGACGAAGACAGGGCAAAAGACATAGTGCAGGATACATTTGAAAAAATGTGGCTTAAAGTAAATGATATTATTGCCGAAAAAGCAAAGTCATATTTATTTACCGCAGCCTATAACACCATGATTGACTCAATAAGGAAAGATAAATATAAAGCCAACTACGAAGACTATCACGATGATTATTTAACTACAAAAAATAATTATAACGATTTGAAAAAAGTAATTGACATGGCTTTAGGTAAGCTTAACGATATACAACGCAGTGTAATTATGTTAAGAGATTATGAAGGTTACAGTTACGAAGAAATAGGCAAAATAACAGGTTTAAATGAAAGTCAGGTAAAAGTATATATATACCGTGCTAGGTTAAGCATGAAAGAGTTTATAGGTACTTTAGAAAATGTAGTTTAATAAAATTAGTAATATGGAAATTAATAAAGATAATTATGAAGCTATACTAATTGATTATTTAGATGGAAATTTAAATAAGCAAGAAGAAGCTATGTTGCTTCTATTTTTAGAAAATAATCCAGCTATTAATGAAGAATTCTCTTTACTTAGAGAGGCAAACTTATCAATACCCGAAGAACCTGTGTTTTCTTTTAACAAAGAAACATTGAAAAAACCTACGCAAATAAAAGTTAGCGATTACCATAATGCCATCATATCACATATTGAGGGTAATTTAACTCAAAAAGAAGAACAACAGCTATTACACGATATTGCTGCTTACCCTGAGTTAAAAAAAGAGTATAACCTGTTTACTAAAACAAAATTAAATCCAGCGGATAAACTTGTATTTCAAAACAAAGAAAGTTTAAAAAAGAAATCAGCCAGAATTATTCCGTTATATTTTAAAGTAGCTTCAATAGCAGCCGTTTTTATAGCTATTTTCTTTTTGTTTGTGACGGATAGCAATAAAAAAGAAAATAATGCAATGTCTGCAAATCAGGAAGAATTAACTAAAGTAAACAAAAAAGAAGATTCAATAAAAAATGTGATTAACAGGAAAAGCGATGTTGAAAAGCAGCTGATTTATGAGCAAGACAAACAAATGATAGCATTTGGAGGTATTAATCCTGCAGCTGCACAAAAAAGCACTAAAAAAACTCCCGTTAATACCATTAGTCCTAAACAACCAACCAATACCAGAAAGTCAACCAAAGAAAACCCTTTAAATAACAATAACACCAATCAAAGTGCCCAACCGGTAAAACCTGCTAAAATTATTGCTGAAAATAATATAGCTGCTATAAATAAAATAAAACCGAACGAAAACATGGTTAATAGCCTTATTGATACTAATACCAACAAAGTAATCATTGCTGAAAATAACAATCAACTAGTAGCAAACAACTCAATGCCGGTTCGCAAACAAGCAGATATATCAGCTTATATAAAAGAGCAAATGCGTTATACAGCACAATCTGAAATTATTCCGGTAAACAAACCTGAAAATGTACAGGAGAATATTTCTTTTATAGAGTCAGTAGGCTTAAATATGTTAGCATTATATAACAAAGTAGCCAAAAAAGAAGTAAAAGTAAAGAAAACCTATAACGAAGATGGTGAAGTAGAAAAAGTACGTTTAGTAGCTAACGGCTGGTAACTTAATTAAAGCTCATAATGGCTATTCTTATTTTCATAAGTCCTTCATCAAATTGTAAAGTTGTTTCTTTTTCTTTAGAAGGTATTAAAAACCTGTAAATAGGATTATAACCTACATCTTTATAATCAGTCCATGTTAATTGAGTTTTATTATAACCCATACCTTTAAAAAGAAAAGTGGTAGACGCTGACATTTCGTGTCCGTTTAAATCCAATTGCGTACAAATTTTTTCATTCGTTACACTTTCACTTATTTTTAAACTTCCATAACCTAATAAATTACCGGTAAAATAATAAGAAGCTCCCCTTCCGTTTAATTGTTGAGAATAAAAAGAATGCATAGTGCTGTCAATACTTTTATCCCACGGACTTAACTTGGCAATATTTTGTATATTATTTAAGTAAGCAAAACACTCAAATATCGGTTTATCAATAACAATACTTCTTTCAACTTTAAACTCCCTTGGAAAAAATAAAGAAGTAACAAATACCAAACCAATCAGTAGCCAGAAGCCAATAAAAACTTTAAATAATTTCATAGTAAAAAATAATCAATGGTAAATTTAATAACCATTGTAAATAATTAAAGAAGCATTGTTATTAATTAACAATGCTTCCTATTTAAATAATTGAATTATATATTAAATGATTCAACAATAATTGCTTCCTGTTCCTTAGCATGAACTTTACTAAATCCTGTTGCAGGTGAAGCACTGCTTTCCCTGCTGATACGTTTTAAAATACGGTTATTATCCCAACGTAACAAATAAAGCCAGGCGCCCATATTTTTAGGCTCTTCCTGTACCCAGCAGAATTCAGCATTACCATATTTTTCATAAATAGCAGTTAATTGCGTTTCAGGCATTGGATACAATTGTTCCACCCTTACAATAGCAACATCCTTTCTGTTGTTTTTTGTTTGATAGTCCAGTAATTCATAATAAATTTTTCCGGTACACAACAAAACTCGTTTAACATCTTTTTTGTTTACAGATGCATCATCAATAATTTCGTGAAAAGTTCCTTCCGTAAAGTCATTTAGTTTGCTAACACACATAGGATGTCTTAATAAACTTTTTGGAGTCATAACCACCAATGGTAACCTGAAATCACGTTTTAATTGTCTGCGTAATGCATGAAAATAATTAGCAGGAGTTGAAATATTACAAACTTGCATATTATAGTTAGCACAAAGCTGTAAAAATCTTTCCACGCGAGCCGAAGAATGTTCCGGTCCTTGGCCTTCATAACCATGAGGCAACATTAAAGTCAAGCCACTATAAGTTTTCCATTTAGTTTCAGCACTTGCTAAATATTGATCAATAATTATTTGTGCACCGTTGGCAAAATCACCAAACTGAGCTTCCCAAATAGTTAAGTCATTTGGTGTAAACATACTGTAGCCATATTCAAAACCCAAAACCGCATACTCACTTAGCAAAGAATTATAGAATTCAACCTCCCCCTTTTTATCTTCACCTAAGTTGTCAATAACATTATGAGCCAATTCACTATCCTCTTGTTTAATTATAGCATGTCTGTGGCTAAATGTACCCCTTTCACAATCCTGTCCAGTCATTCTTACATTATGCCCTTCATGGCTAAGCGTTGCATAAGCCATTAGTTCACCCATTGCCCAGTCATAATTATCATTTTTAATCATGTTTTTACGATCAGTAAATAGTTTTTCAATTTTACTGAAAGCTTTAAATCCATTCGGTATAGAGCTAATTTTATCAGCAAGTTTTAAGAACAGATCCGATTTAACATTAGTATTAGTTTTAGCTTCAAAATCCTCCCTTTTAGCAGATTTATATCCTGCCCAGTTATCAGCTAAAAAGTTTTTAGCTTTCGATGGCTCACCAGCTTTTGCACTTTCCAGTTTCTCCTGTAACTGTTTTCTGAAGTTAGCATCCATTTCTTTGGCTAAATCAGCTTCAACACTACCGGCACTTAACAACTTTTGGTTATATATTTCCCTCGGATTTTGATGCGATGCAATAGCTTTATACAATAAAGGTTGAGTAAACCTTGGTTCATCACCTTCATTATGTCCATATTTTCTATATCCTAACAAATCAATAAAAACATCACTGTTAAATTTTTGCCTATACTCCATAGCAAGTTTTACAGTATAAACAACAGCTTCTACATCATCAGCATTAACATGAAAAACAGGACAAAGAGTAGTTTTTGCAACATCCGTACAATAAGTTGACGTTCTCGCATCAATATAATTAGTAGTAAAACCAATTTGATTATTAGTTACAATATGAATACATCCGCCAACAGAATAAGCTTTAAGTCCAGCCATCTGTAATACTTCGTATACTACACCTTGCCCCGCAACCGAAGCATCACCATGAATTAAAATAGGAGCAACCTTATCAATATTACCGGCATGTTTTTTATCAAGTTTAGCCCTTGTTAGTCCTTTTACTACCGGGTTTACTGTTTCTAAGTGCGATGGGTTTGGAGATAAACTAAGTTTTATCTTTTTATTACTTCTTGTTGTTAATTCAGAAGAAAATCCTAAATGATATTTTACATCCCCTTCAAATATTCCTTCATCTTCCGCTCCCTTTCCTTCAAACTCCTTAAAAATATCCTCATAAGATTTACCTAAGATATTTGCCAATACATTTAAACGACCCCTGTGAGCCATTCCCAGTACAAATTCTTCAACCCCTAATTCGGCACCATACTGAATTACTTCATCAAGCGCTGGAATAAGCGTTTCAAGCCCTTCCAATGAAAAACGTTTCTGTCCAACAAACTTAGTATGAATAAAATTTTCAAATACAGTAGCTTGATTTAATTTAGATAAAATATGTCTCTTATCCTCTAAACCTAATTTAGGAGTGTTTTTGTTACCCTCCATCTTTTCTTGTAGCCAAGCTAATTTTTCAGGATTTCTAATATATGCAAATTCAGCTCCTATGCTTTGGCAGTAAGTTTGTTCTAAGTGTGATATAATATCCTTTAATTTTGCAGCCCCAATACCTAGTTCAATACCCGCATTAAAAGTTTTATCCAAATCAACTGGTGCCAAACCAAAATTTTCTATAGATAAATTAGGTGCATATTTTCTCCTCTCCCTTACAGGATTTGTTTTAGTAAATAAATGTCCTCTTGTTCTGTAACCTTTAATTAAATTCAAAACATTAATTTCTTTTATCATATCTTCAGAAACCATTTGGCCTGAAGAAGTACCATTAGGTGAAGAAAATTTTTGTTGACCTAAATCAAAACCTTCAAAAAATTTTTTCCAACCAAAATCTACCGAATCATTATCATTTAAATATTGTTGATATAAGTTATCGATTGCAGCAACATCTGCATTACTTACATAAGAGAATTTATCCATAAAGTACTTGTAGTATTATATTCCATGCAAATATAGTAGAATATATCTTGGGCTAAAGTGATTCCTTATCTTAAAAGAATAATATTTATCAATATAATATATAGAAGGCCTATTATTTAAAAGTATCTTCTATTTAAATAAGTCATATAAAATAAAAATAGCAAAAAATAAGTATTAACAAAGGTTCCATTAATACTGGATTCCGTTAAATAGAAGGAATAAATAATAAAAAAGTAGGAGTGATAAAGAATAAAATTAAGAGAAGAGAGATTGTATCATGAGTTATCAATGACATTTAAAAGGGGGGAATAAAAAATATTAACTTGATAAACAGGGTATATGTGTTTTGGGTAGTAAAATAAATTTGGATAGGATTATAAAGGGTCTACATTTGCAGCCC
>CAYTWI010000047.1:0-26435 GCA_964442045.1 uncultured Bifidobacterium sp. | reverse complement strand
CCTTAAAAGTAAGATAATAAAAAGTAGAGACGTTGCATGCAACGTCTAAAAATACACCAACAGGCAATTAAAATGAAACGAATAGTTATACTCGGAAGCGGTGAAAGCGGAACAGGCGCAGCTATCTTAGCCAAACAAAAAGGCTTTGATGTGTTTGTGTCTGACAAGGGTGCTATTCCTCAAAAGTACAAAGAGGAATTGCAACTGCATGCTATTGCTTTTGAAGAGTTACAACATACCGAAAGTTTAATACTGAATGCGAGTGAAGTTATAAAAAGCCCGGGTATACCTGAAAAAAATGAACTGGTTCAAAAAATCAGGGCATTACAAATTCCAATCATCAGCGAAATAGAATTTGCATCCCGTTATACCAATGCTTACATTATTGCCATTACAGGCACCAATGGTAAAACCACTACCACTTCATTGGTTTATCATTTACTGCAAAAAGCCGGATTAAATGTAGCCTGCGGTGGTAATATAGGAGTAAGCTTTGCCCGCTTGATAGCCGAAAAAGAGTACGATTATTTCGTATTAGAAATAAGTAGTTTCCAGTTAGATGATATGTATGCTTTCAGAGCCAACATAGCTATACTGACTAATATTACACCCGACCATTTAGACCGGTATCAATACCAGTTACAAAACTATGTAGACGCTAAGTTCAGAATCTTGCAAAACCAAACTGCCAGCGATTACTTTTTGTATTGTGCCGATGATGAAATAACCTTAGAAAACTTGCAAAAAATAAATATAAAAGCACAGGTAGTTCCATTCTCGTTAAACCAAAATCTTGCAATTGGTGGAACAGCAATGGATGGAACTATTACTGTGCGAATCAAACAAAATCAATTAAATCCTTATACTATGTTAATCTCTCAACTTGCACTTAAAGGTAGGCACAATGCTTACAATTCATTAGCTGCGGCCATTGTTGGCCAGGCTCTTGAAATTAAAAATGAAACCATTCGCGAAGCGCTGATGGATTTTAAAAATGTTGAACACCGACTGGAAAAAGTAGCTACAGTGCGTGGAGTTGAATTTATTAACGACTCAAAAGCTACCAATGTAAACGCAGCATGGTTTGCATTAGAAAGTATGGAAAAACCTACTATTTGGATTGCCGGTGGTACTGATAAAGGTAACGACTATACCATGTTGAACGAATTAGTAAAAGAGAAAGTACGCATTATTGTTTGTATGGGAGTTGATAACTCAAAAATACATGCAGCATTTGGTAAAGATGTTGATTTAATAATCAATACATCAAGTGCGCAAGAAGCGGTACAAGTAGCTTTTAAATTTGCCAAGGCAAGCGAGTGCGTTTTATTATCACCAGCTTGTGCTTCGTTCGACTTATTTAAAAACTACGAAGAACGTGGACGCTTATTCAAAGCTGCAGTTAGAAACTTGTAAAAACAATCAATAAATATTCAAGGTAATTAGCTTGCAATAATTGCCTTGATATTTATTATAAACAAATCATGGATTTAGCACAATTTCTTAAACCTAAAGGCGACAAAGCCATGTGGTTCATTATCCTCATATTATCACTATGGGGATTATTGGCTGTATACAGCTCCGTAAGTTGGCTGGCTTATAAAAACAAAAGCAGCGCCATGTTTTATCTTTTTCAACATGGTTTCTATATAGCAGTTGGTTTTGCTATCATGCTTTACATACATACAATACACTATAAAAATTTTATGGGTATAGCAAGGTTCCTGCTTTATATATCCTACGCATTACTCATTGCCACATTACTTTTTGGTGTAACCATTAACGGAGCTAAAAGGTGGTTATCTTTTGGCGTATTTACTTTTCAGTCATCCGATTTTTCCAAAGTAGCCATCCTCTTATATACCATCCGGACTTTAGCCAAACATAAAGACGAACTGGATAATTTTAAGAAAGTAATTTTACCCCTGTTAGTACACATAACGCTTACCTGTATGCTAATAGGAAAAGATAATTTAAGTACAGCAGCCATTTTATTTACAACCTGTTTCCTTGTTATGTTTTTAGGCAGGGTAAAAGTAAAACACCTGTTAGCTATTGGTGCGGTATATGCATTTGTGGGCCTGGTCTTTGGATTTACGCTCTATTTTGCACCAACCGAAATACTCTCCAAAATGGGTAGGATGGATACCTGGCAAGCCCGTATACATAGTTTTGTAAATCCACCAATTGATAAAGAAGATAATACTTTACAAGTTGATCACGCTAAAATGGCTATAGCCACAGGCGGTATATTTGGCAAAGGCCCGGGACAAAGCAGCGAAAGAAATTTTTTACCGGAAGCGTATGCCGATTTTATTTATGCCATTATTATAGAAGAATACGGATTAATTTTAGGTATAGTGATGTTATTGTTTTACCTGTGGTTTATGTACAGGACAATCAATATTATCCGAAAGGCACCCAAAGCCTTTGGAGCACTCATTGCTGTTGGTTTAACATTCCAACTCGTATTGCAGGCACTCATCAATATGGCCGTAGCCGTTAATTTGTTTCCGGTTACAGGTTTAACACTTCCTTTGGTAAGTAAAGGCGGAACATCCTTGCTATTTACCTTTACCACACTCGGTTTAATTATGAGCGTAAGCAGGCATATAGAGGCAGAAAACGTAGAAGAAAAAAACGAACAAACAGATTCAAAGAACAATAATTTTATTACTACATAATCATAGAACGGATTCAGTACATGATGGGAAATAAATTAAAAATTATTATAAGTGCAGGAGGAACAGGCGGGCATATATACCCTGCCATAGCTGTTGCACAAGCACTTGAAAAAAGACTGAACCACGAAGTGGAGTTTTTATTTGTAGGTGCCAGCGATAGAATGGAAATGGAAAAGGTTCCAAAAGCAGGTTACAACATAGAAGGACTTTGGATTAGTGGTTTACAAAGAAGAATAACCTATAAAAATGTTTTGTTTCCATTTAAGGTAATATCAAGTTTATGGAAGTCGTTTAATATTATAAGCAAGTTTAAACCAGATGCGGTAATAGGCTTTGGCGGTTATGCCAGTAGTGCTGTGCTATATGCTGCTACCATTAAAAACCTGCCAACTTTAATTCACGAACAAAATTCGTACGCAGGTATTACCAATAAAATTTTAAAAGACAGGGTTCGGAAAATCTGTGTGGCTTATGACAACATGGATAAATTTTTTCCTGCCGGTAAATTAATAAAAACAGGTAATCCAATTCGTCAGGACTTGCTGGATGTATCCAATAAAAGAGCGCAAGCCATTGACTTTTTTAAATTAGATACCACAAAAAAAACAGTATTGGTAATAGGTGGAAGTTTAGGAGCCAGAACCATTAACGAAAGTATTTTTGAAGGAATAGATAAGCTGAAAGAAGCCAATGTCAATTTAATTTGGCAAACAGGTAAAAGCTTTACCCTATCCGAATCAATTCCGATGGCTATCGGGGCAACGTTCAATGTGCAACAATTCATTTATGAAATGGATTTAGCCTACGCTGCTGCCGATATAGTTATTTCAAGAGCAGGTGCTTTGTCAATTGCCGAGTTGGCACAAGTAGCCAAACCCGTTATTTTAGTTCCATCTCCAAACGTAGCCGAAGACCATCAGACAAAAAATGCAATGGCTTTGGTCAATAAAAATGCAGCCGTTTTGGTAAAAGACAAAGATGCAAGGAAAGAATTAATTACAGAAACATTAAGTCTTATAAACGATTCAGACAAGCAAGCCGAACTAGTAAAAAATATTAAAACTTTTGCCATTCCAAATGCAGCCGAATTAATAGTAGATGAAATAATACAAATGATTAAAAAATAAGTAAACATGAATTTAGCACAGGTAAAAACAGCTTACTTTTTAGGTATTGGCGGCATTGGCATGAGTGCTATTGCCCGTTATTTTAATCATTTGGGTATAAAAGTAATGGGGTACGATAAAACACCTACTGCTTTAACCAACGAACTAATCAAAGAAGGAATCAATATACATTTTGAAGACAATATAGAAATTCCTATCAGCTATCAACTATCAACTGAAAGCTGTTTAGTAGTTTTAACACCCGCTATTCCAAAAGACCATAAAGAATGGGCTTACCTGAAAGACAATGGTTTTACCATACTGAAACGTTCGCAAGTATTAGGCATTATCAGCAAAACACATAAAACCATTGGTGTGGCCGGTACACATGGGAAAACAACCACATCAACCCTAGCGGCACATATACTTAAACAAAGCACAGTTGATTGTAATGCTTTTCTAGGTGGAATTTCGACCAATTACCACACCAATTTGTTATTGTCAAATAACACTTCTGCTGATGATATGATGGTAGTAGAAGCCGATGAGTTTGACCGCTCGTTTCTAACGTTGCATCCAAGTATTGGCATTATTACCTCAACCGATGCTGACCATTTAGATATTTATGGCGAGCATAACGAATTGAAAAAATCATTCCTGGCTTATAGCAACAGGATGGTTGAAGGCGGAGTACTTATTATTAAAAAGGAGCTGGATTTAATAAAAGAGTTAACCGTTAATTACCTTACCTATTCTATCCACTCCGAGGCCGATGTGTATGCAAAAAACATCAACATAAACAATAGTGATTATACCTTCGATTTAGTGTTTAAAGAAAAAGCCATAACCAATTTGCAATTAGGAATTCCCGGTTTACACAATGTAGAGAATGCAGTGGCTGCTTCAGCAGCATGTCTTTTAAGTGGTGTTACCGAAGATGAATTACGTGCGGGTTTGTTAAACTTTAAAGGAGTTAAGCGCAGGTTTGAATACATTATCAAAAATACCAATCAAATTTTTATTGATGATTATGCACACCATCCGGAAGAATTAAGAGCCATTATTTCATCAGTGAAAAATATGTTCCCGCAAAACGAAGTTGTAGTGGCATTTCAACCCCACTTGTTTACCCGTACCCGCGATTTTGTAGATGGGTTTGCCGAGAGCTTATCACTAGCCGATGAAGCCTATTTGTTGGACATATACCCGGCAAGAGAGCTGCCATTACCAGGTATTACCTCAAAAATTATTTTCGATAAAATGACCAATAAGAAGCATTTGGTACAACGTGAAGAACTATTAGAAGCTATTAGGAATACACAGCCAAAAATATTTTTAACATTAGGAGCCGGTGATATAGATTTATTGGTAGAGCCTGTTAAGCAAATATTACAGAAGTAATTAAATGAAATTTTTAAGCGATAAAACAATAGCTGTCATAAAAAGAATTGCCATTATAACCCTATGGGTAGTATTGGCTGCGGCCTTGTTATTTGCGCTGGTTTATACCAATCAACAGGAAAGAGAAATAAAAGCTATTAAACTCATTGTGCAAATATTTCCCGAAAACCTGGAGTTCTTTAACAGGAAAAAAGTAATAGAAACCATTAGGTCAGATGGCAATGAAAAAAGCATTATTGGTTTAAACGTAAGCGATATCAATACCACCCGTTTAGAAAGTAAATTAATCAAACAGAACCAGCTAAGCGAAGCCAAAGTTTACAACGATTTAATGGGAAATATCTATATAAAAATTAAACAGCGTGAACCAATATTACGTTTATACAGGTACAATGGTGTGAGTTATTACATAGATAAAACAGGTGTAAAGTTTTCGCTTTCGAACAATTATACAGCCCATGTGCCGATAGCCAATGGAAACATTTTTGAACGGTTTAACCCTAACGATACGGTGTATAGTTTTGTAGCTAAAGAACTATATAAGATTGCCACATATGTTGATAAAAAACCATTTTGGAAAGCTCAAATTGAACAGATATTTGTAACAAGGGATAATGAGTTTATTATAATCCCCAAAGTAGGCAATCACCAGATTATTTTTGGCGATGCCAACGATTTAGAAAATAAGTTTGAAAAATTGTTTGTGTTTTATAAAGAGGGACTTAGCAGGGTTGGGTGGAACAAGTACAAAAGCATTGATGTAAGATTTGACAAGCAGATAGTTTGTAAATAAATAGAAGAAATTTTTAACAAGAAATTAAATAAATGCAAGCGCAAGAATTAAAAGTAGTAGTAGGCTTAGATATTGGAACCACAAAGGTTTGTGCTATTGTTGGTACAAAAAACGAACATGGTAAAATTGATATTCTTGGCATGGGAAAGGCTGAGAGTTTAGGCGTGATAAGAGGTGAAGTAAGAAATATAGATAAAACAGTAAAAGCCATTAATGAGGCAATAGAAAAGGCGAAAGAAAGCGTAAGCAAAAATCCCAATTCAAAAATCAGCCGTATCGAAATAGCTTCAGTGCATGTAGGTATAGCTGGTCAGCACATAAAAAGCTTGCAACATCGTAATAGCATAAGCCGTATTAATACTGAAGACGAAATAAGCAGGGAAGATGTGGAGCGTTTAATAAAAGATACCCATAACTTAGCTTTAGCTCCCGGTGATAAAATAATACACGTTTTACCACAAGAGTTTTCAGTGGACGAAATAGTTGATGTAACCGATCCTGTTGGAATGACAGGTATTCGTTTATCAAGCAATTTCCATATTATAACCGGCCACATAGAAGCCATAAAAAACATACACAAATCTGTTAAACGTGCCAACCTTGATGTAGCAGGTTTAATTTTAGAACCACTTTCGTCAGCCGATGCCGTATTGGCCGATGAAGAGTTAGAAGCAGGTGTATGTTTGGTTGATATTGGTGGTGGAACTACCGATGTAGCTATTTTTAAAAATGGTATTATTCGTCATACAGCAGTTATACCATTTGGTGGCAATATAATTACCGAAGATATTACCGAAGGTTGCCAGGTATTGCGTAACCAGGCCGAATTGCTAAAAACAAAATTTGGTTCAGCTTTAGCAGAAGAAAACAAAGAAAACGAAATTGTAACCATACCAAGTTTCAGAGGCCGTTCGCCAAAAGAAGTTTCTATTAAAAACCTGGCATTAGTTATTCAGGCACGTGTGGAAGAAATATTTGAGTCCGTGTTGTATGAAATAAAATCATCAGGCTTAGAGAAAAAATTAAATGCAGGTATCGTTATTACCGGTGGAGGCTCACAACTAAAACACTTAACCATGCTGGTTGAGTTTGTTACAGGTATGGATGCTCGTATAGGTTATGCCAACGAACATTTAGGTAAAACCCATATTGAAGACATAAAAAGCCCGATGTACGCAACTGCTGTTGGTTTGGTTATAAAAGGCTTTGAGAATATAGACCTGAATGAGGTTACAAAACCTGAAGAAGATACAAATACCAAGAAAGAACCTAAAGCAGGAAAAAATTTAATAAAAGGATTAATTCAAAAGTATAACAGTTGGATGTTTAATGATGATGATATGAAAGATTTTTAGGTAATAACATACTCAAAAAAACAAATCATAATCCATTCAAAACAATATAAGAATAAACAGTTGAAACCTTTAAGTTTTGGCTAAAACAACAATACCATGGAAACAAAATTGAAATTTAATTTGCCTAAAGAAAAATCATCAATCATTAAAGTAATTGGTGTTGGTGGAGGTGGAGGAAATGCAGTTAACCACATGCATGACCAAGGCATTAAAGGTGTAGATTTTATTATTTGCAATACCGATGTGCAAGCTTTAGAAGCGAGCGCTATTACCAATAAAATTCAGTTAGGAGCCAGTCTTACCCAAGGTTTGGGAGCAGGAGCCAATCCTGAAGTGGGTAAAAAAGCTGCTATGGAAGCCATTGAAGATATTATAGAAATGCTGGGCGTAAATACCAAAATGTTATTTATTACAGCAGGTATGGGCGGTGGAACTGGAACAGGAGCGGCACCCATTATAGCCAAAACAGCTAAAGAAATGGATATTTTAACAGTAGGTATTGTTACTACCCCATTCAATTTTGAAGGCAAACGAAGAAAAACATTTGCTGATGAAGGTTTAGAAAATTTAAAACGTTCTGTTGATTGTTTGCTTATTATCAGCAACGATAAAATAAAAGAAATGTATGGCAATTTAGCCCTACGCGAAGCTTTTGGACATGCCAATAACATATTAACCACTGCAGCCAAAGGTATAGCCGAAATTATTACACATCCCGGTTATATCAACGTTGATTTCGAAGATGTGAAAACAGTAATGAAATCAAGCGGGGTAGCTTTAATGGGTAGCGCCATGGCCGAAGGGCAAGACAGAGCTATTAATGCAGTAAAAGCAGCATTAGCCTCGCCATTGTTAAACGATAACCAGATATTGGGTGCTAAAAATATTTTATTAAACATTACCTCTGGTTCGCAGGAAGTATTGATGGAAGAGTTAGAACAAATTTCATCATACATACAAAACGAAAGCGGTTTAACAGCCGAAATGATATTTGGTACCAGTTTCGATGAAAGCATAGGCGATAAAATATCAGTTACTTTAATTGCTACCGGTTTTGACAGCAAACCTCGCGAAAACAAAATTATTATTGGTTCAACCGCACCTGATTTTCAGCCCGAAAATAAAGTAGAAGTAAAGCCAATAGTAAACACACCTGTTAATGTTGCTCCCGAAGTAATACAGGTAGTAAAAACAGTACCAACGCCCGTTGTTACTCCTGTAAATAATGAAGCTGTTAATCAGTTAGAAATTCCGCCTGTACAAAATGCAGTGCAACCAACAGTTAAATTAAATTTAATTGATGAAGTACAGGAAGCAAAAGAAGAAGACCATATAGATGAGGAACTTCGCTTTGAGTTGCGCATAGATGACAGTATAGAAATGAACCATGCAGAAGAAACAGCTCCACGTTTTGAATTAGATATGGAAGCACCTGCTATGGAATCGGAAAACAAAATAGAAGCAAGCTTTGATTTGCCTAAAATAGTTAAAGAGCCAATGATAGAAAGCAGGATTCAGTCTATTTTAAACAATGATATCCCGGCTATAGAAAACACTACAAAAGCGGAAGAGGAAAGTGGAGCAGATACCTCATTCTATGAGCAGGACAAAAAAATTGAACGCCAGATTCAACGCATAAAAGAATTAAAAAACTTAAATATAACTATCAGCAATCCGCAAGGCTTACGCGATTTAGAAAAAGAACCTGCTTACAAACGCAGAAATAAAAAGTTGGATGATGTACCACATAGCTCAGAGCAACAAATCTCACGCCTGAGTTTATTTGAAGATTTAGCCAGCGGCCGTTCAGAAATAAAAACCAACAATTCGTTTTTACACGATAATGTTGACTAAATAAACTTTTTATAAAGGAATAAAAGCCATCGTAATACATATTTACGGTGGCTTTTTTGTTGGCTAAACTTACTTTAAATGAATGGTTTAAGATTTTAAATAGTGCTTAGGAACTAATTTATACACACCTTAAAACATTAAAGCCAATAGGTATTATTTTAGCAACTTTAAAAGCATAGAAGAATTGCTTGAATAACAAATGGCTAAGAAACAAAATACAGAGCAGAACGATAACGAAACACCTTTAATGAGGCAGTACAACCAAATAAAGGTAAAGTACCCGGGTGCTATTTTGTTATTCCGTGTGGGCGATTTTTATGAAACCTTTGGCAGCGATGCTGTTAAAACAGCTGAAATTTTAGGAATAGTTTTAACCAAACGTGCCAACGGACAAGCGTCACACATAGAGTTAGCAGGGTTTCCACATCATTCATTAGATACCTATTTACCTAAGTTAGTACGTGCAGGTCAGCGGGTAGCTATTTGCGATCAGCTGGAAGACCCAAAAATGACTAAAACCATCGTAAAACGAGGTGTTACCGAACTCATTACTCCCGGTGTCAGTTACAACGATAAAATACTTGATAACAAAAGCAATAATTATCTATGTGCCATTCACCTGGATGGAGAGAAAGAAGCTGGCGTTGCTTTTTTAGATTTATCTACGGGTGAGTTTATGGCTTCGCAAGGTTCGTTGGAATACATTGATAAATTAGTACAGGGTTTTAAGCCTTCAGAAATATTAATTTCAAAAAAACAGTTTCCCTTTTTTAAACAAAAGTTTGGCGAAAAGTATTACAGTTATCAATTAGACGAATGGATTTTTCAATACCAATACAGTTATGAAAAACTATTGAATCATTTCAATACCCAAAACTTAAAAGGTTTTGGTATACAGGAAATGCCAATAGCTATTACTGCAGCCGGTGTTTGTTTGCACTACCTGGCAGAAACGCATCATGAGCAAATAAGCCATCTGCAAAGCATAAGCCGCATAGATGAAGATAAATATGTATGGCTGGACAGGTTTACCATACGTAACTTAGAGTTGGTACAAAGTACTAACGACAATGGTGTGCCATTGATACAGATTTTAGACAGAACAGTAACACCCATGGGTGCACGTTTACTAAAACGCTGGATGGTGTTGCCTTTAAAAGATATAGCACAGATAAACGAACGCTTAGATATAGTTGATTTTGCCAAACAGCAAAAAAGTTTCCGTGTACAGGTAATAGATATCCTAAAGCAGATAGGTGATTTGGAACGTATGGTTTCCAAATTGGCTATGCGCAGAATTGGACCGCGTGAGTTGTTACAACTCAACCGTTCATTGAAACAATTAGAGCCTTTACAAAAACTATTCTTACAGCAAAACAATAAGCTGTTACAAAAACTAGCCGAGCAAATAAATCATTGCAAATGGGCTATTGATAAATTAGATACAGAGCTGCATGTAGAAGCACCGCTTGCAGCCAATAAAGGTAATGTAATCAATGCAGGTGTAAACCAGGAACTGGATGACTTACGTGCTATAGCCTTTGGTGGTAAAGACTATTTGTTGCAAATGCAGGCACGCGAACAACAGGCTACCGGTATTACAAGCTTAAAAATATCGTTTAACAATGTGTTTGGTTATTACATGGAAGTAACCAATGCGCACAAAGATAAAGTACCTGAAACCTGGATAAGGAAACAAACACTCACCAATGCGGAGCGTTATATAACCGAAGAGTTAAAACAATACGAAGAGAAAATATTAGGTGCTGAGGATAAGATAGCTGTTATAGAAGAAAGACTTTATAACGATTTAATTTCAGCTTTACAGGACTACGTTTTACCTATACAACAGAACGCTATAGTACTGGCTAAAATAGATTGCTTGTTTGCTTTTGCAGAGTTGGCTGAAACAAATAATTATTGCAGGCCACAACTTAACAATAGCAACGAATTAAACTTAGTTGATTTACGCCATCCCGTTATTGAAAAGCAATTACCCGTAGGCGAGGCCTATATAGCCAATACACTTTCGTTAGATAATCAAAAACAACAGATGATTATTTTAACAGGGCCTAACATGAGTGGTAAATCAGCTGTGTTGCGCCAAACAGCCTTAGGTGTACTCATGGCACAAATGGGTTGTTTTGTTGCGGCAAGTAGCGCTACTATTGGTTTAATTGATAAAATATTTACCCGTGTTGGGGCAAGCGATAACTTAAGTGTAGGCGAAAGTACCTTTATGGTGGAGATGACCGAAACGGCCAGCATATTAAATAACATTTCAAAAAACAGTTTAATATTATTAGATGAAATAGGCAGGGGTACCGCCACTTACGATGGTGTTTCCATTGCATGGGCTATAGCCGAATATTTAAACAAACATCCTTATAAACCCAAAACACTTTTTGCCACCCATTACCACGAGTTAAATCAATTGGAGCAAGATGACAACGGCATAAAAAATTACCATATAGCCGTAAAAGAAACAGATAAGAAAGTTATCTTTTTGCGCAAGCTAGCCTTAGGCGGAAGTGAGCATAGTTTTGGTATACACGTAGCAAAAATGGCGGGCATACCGCAGTTAGTAACCAATAGGGCTGCCGAAATTTTGCAACAGCTGGAACAAGATAGATTAGAAGGAATAGGCAGTACAGCCAGTGTTAAAGTAAAATCGCCAACCATACAGCTAAGCATGTTTCAGGTAGAAAACCCGGAACTGGAAAAAATAAAAGATAGCTTGGTTAATTTAGACCTGAATACACTAACACCCATTGAAGCTTTAATGAAATTAAGCGAGTTGAAGCAAATGGTTAAATAGTTTTGATATGAATATTATTGAAACACTGCAAAAAGAACATAGCAAAAAAGTAAGTGTAGCCATTGCTAACTGGATAGGTAACGATACCAAACGGTTTGCAGCGTTAATAGCTATTATTATAGGAAACGAAAAAGACATTGCCAACAGGGCGGCCTGGGTATTGCCCAGTATAAACGATAAAGATATTGATGCACTTATTCAACCTCATTTAAAACAATTAATTCCATTATTGAGTAAACCCGTACATGATGGTATAAAAAGAAACATAGTCCGTTTATTACAGTTTACCAGCATACCCCCAAAGCTACAAGGCATTACGTTAGAAAACTGTTTTCAATTATTAAACAATCCAAAAGAGGCTGTAGCTATAAGGGTTTTTGCCATGACCGTATTGTATAATATAACCTTAAAAGAACCTGGTTTAGCCAACGAATTGTATGATTGCATTGAAATGTATATGGAAGGAGCATTGCCTGCTTATAAAAACAGGGGAGGCAAAATTTTAAAAGCCTTGAGTAAATTAAAATAAAAGATTTTTTTATTCCTCAAAAATGCGGGGGCTTATTTTTGGTGAATCTTAGCGATTTTGTATAAACTAATTTTCAAATAAATTACGTTTCACTTTTTGCCAATCTACTTTTTGAGCTAAAAGAGTAACTATTAAAGTAATCAATGAACCAATAAAAAATCCTTTAAAAAATTTATTATTCATAATGGTTAAATTTTATTCAGGTTTATACTTACCATCTTTTATATCCTTTTCCCGTTTTTTATCTGCAGTTTTTGCAGGGCCTCCAAATACAGAAACGTTTACATAACGGCCAGGGTAACGTTGCATATCTTTTAACAATAAATTCAACTCTTTGGTGCTTTTATTTAAGTTGTCATACAATTCTTTATCGTTTACTAACTTACCTAAAGTACCTTCGCCTTTGTTCATTTTTTGCGTAATGGTAGCCAGCTGTTCTGTTACTATGCCCAGGTTATCAATGGTTTTCTTAATATCAGAGTTGGCTAATGAATCACTCAGCTTACCAAAATTTTTAATGGTTCTGTTTATCTCATCATTGTTTTTAGCAAAGGTGTTCGAAATAGTATGAACGTTATTTATGGTTTTGGTTAAGTTATTTCCGTTTTCATTTACAATGGCACTCAGTTGTTCCGATGTTACCCTCAAAGCACGCAAAGCGCCACTTAAATCAACCACACTGTTGGTTAAGTTTTGCGTTCCTTTTTCGTTAAATACCTGTTGTAGTGAATTTAATACCTTATCCAACGTAACCAAAACATGCTCGCTTTTGGTTTTAATTGGGGCTACCATGTTATTGATAGAGGTAAATAAATCCTCTTCACGAGCACCAAAAATAAAAGACCCGTCTTTTAAAATATCAGCCGGTTTATCATCAAAGCTAATGCTTATTACATTCCCGTCAAATAGGCCCGATTTGGTAATAAGGGCCGTAGAGTTGGCTTTAATTTGTATACGGCCTTGTATAAACAATTTTACTACAATGCTGTCTGTTTTTAGCATATCAGGCATGGTAATTTCTTCCACCTGCCCAACTTTAAAACCATTTACAAACACAGCGGTAGAGGTAGCAATACCTTCTACATTGTTATAAACTGCATAATAAGTGTTGTATGATGAGAAAAGTTTTTTCCCTCTTAAAAAATTATATCCCAGGTATAAAAAGGTAATGGCAATAGCCACAAATAACCCAACTTTAGCTTCTTTACTTAATTTCACGAAAACGTTATAATAAAAATTATGGGCAAAAGTATTGTTTTTATAGAAACAAACAGCAAGTATTTATTCCTATTTATTAGTTGAATGCAAATTTTCAACGTGCTGCTTAAACTCACTTACCGACAGGGTAATGTTGGTGGCTATTTTCTCAACGCCTTCTTTACTTGTTAGCAGCTCCCTGTCGTTTTTGTTTGATAAAAATCCGGTTTCAATTAAAATGCTTGGCATTTTTGTTTTCCAAAGCACTACAAAACCGGCTTGTTTAACACCCCTGCTGCTGTTTACGTTATTTTTTAGAAAGTTTTTTTCAATGCGCGAAGCCAGGTCAATACTTTTATCCAGGTAAGCATTCTGGTGTAACGACAGAATAATGTGTGTTTCAGGGGAGTTAGGATCAAAACCCTCATATTTTTCTTCGTAATCGTTTTCCAGTAATATTACCTCGTTTTCACGTTTCGAAATTTCCAGATTATCGTTGGCTTTGTGCAAACCCATAGCGAAAGTTTCAGTGCCACAAACCTTTACGTTTTTATTGGCGTTGCAATGAATAGAAATAAACAGGTCAGCCTGATTACGGTTGGCAATATTGGCCCGCTCCCAAAGTTCCACAAACTTATCGGTTTGGCGGGTGTAAATAACCTTTACATCAGAAAGTTCTTCACTTATTTTTTTACCAATTTCAAGGGCAATTTTGAGGGTTACGTCTTTTTCTTTGGCACCTCCATATTGGCATCCTGGGTCATGTCCGCCATGCCCGGCATCAATTACAATTGTTTTTACTTGTTTTTTATTAAGCACTGGAAATGCGGCTGCTATAGATATCAACAATAAAAATAGTGGCACGAAATTTTCAAACTTAGCGAATTTGCCAAGTTTAATTAGTTTTGCAACCTTTAATAATGAATTTTCAATTTTCATACTGCGCATATACAAGTAGCTCATCATTTGCCAACCTAGTAAGGATTAAACCTTTTTTGCTGGTACTATTTTTAGTAATAAGTAAGGCTATTTTATTTGCTCAGCAAGGTACACCTATACTGCTTAACTTAGACAGTTTAAATAAAGCTAAAATAAACATTACCCCAGCAGATTCTATAAAATCAGACAGCACAAAAGCCAAAAGTAGTTTAACCAGAAAGGATTCCTCTTTTATTGATTCAAGCGCCTATTTACCAAGGACAGGTTCTGCCATTAAATCGAAAGTAAAATATTCAGCCCAGGATTCTATTGTATACAATGAGTTTGTGAAGCAGCTTGATTTGTATGGCGATGCCAAAGTATTTTACCAGGATCTAAGTAACCAGTCAGAACATATTACCATTGATTTAAATAAAAATACTATTTCGAGTTTGGGGCGCTTGGATAGTTTGGGTAATTTAGTGGGTACACCACAGTTTAAACAGGGGGCTTCCGATTACAAAGCCGTTCAGATTACTTATAACTATGTAACCAAAAAAGGTTATTTAAAAGAATTTAAAACCAAAGAAGGCGAAGGTTACGTAAGAGGTACCAATGTGAAGCGCGATGCTGAAAATAATTTTTACATTGATGGGGCTTATTATACTACCTGTGATGCAGAGCATCCGCATTTTTATATAGCATCCAGTAAAATAAAAGTTATTCCGGGCAAAAAATTAATTACAGGTCCCGCTAATTTCGTTATAGAGGGAGTTAGAACACCACTGATTTTACCTTTTGGTATTTTTCCGTTAAAACGTGGCCAGCAGTCAGGCGTAATTATTCCGCAATACGGTATTGATGCGCAACGTGGCCCTAATTTACGTCAGGGGGGGTACTATTTTGGATTAGGCGAAAAGATGGATTTGACTTTGCTGGGCGATATTTTTACCAATTTCAGCTGGCTTATTAATACCAAAAGTAATTACAATAACCGTTATCGCTACAGTGGATTGGTAAACATACAGTTTGGTAACAATAAATACGGTAACCCTGACGATGCTACTTATTACGAGCAAAGCACTTATTCTATTGGCTGGAACCATACCATGGATCAAAGAGCGAGGCCGTTTACTACTTTTTCGGCTAATGTAAACTTTGTGAGCTCTAATTTTTATGCGCAAAACAGTTTTAACCGTACACAAAATTTTAACTCTACTTCACAGTCAAGTATAGCATATAGCAAAGGTTTTAAAAACGGACGTTTCAATTTGTCTACCAATGCACGTATAGACCAAAACTTACAAACCCGCACTATTTCCGCCAGTTTCCCGAATGTAACATTTACCGCAGCCGCTTTTAATCCTTTGAAGCCAAGGTCTAAGCCAGAAGCTGAATTTTGGTATGAAAAAATAAACATGAGCTATACCGGAACATTTACCAATAGCTTTACTACTACTGATACTGTTTTATTTAAAAGTCGTACTCAAGGCGAGTTTAAACAATTTACTGATACCGTTTTTAGATATGGTATTACACATGCCATACCTATCAATACTTCCTTCAAATTATTTAAGTTTTATGTATTGAGTGTAAATGCGAATTATAGTGAAACTTGGGCTCCAACCACCATTAGAAAAGAGTTTGTGAACAATACGGTTGAAAGTAGACTCGTAAGCGAATTTGGCCGATGGTTCAGTTTTAATACCGGAGCATCATTAAGTACCAAATGGTACGGAATGCTTGCCTTTAAAAAAGGTAAAATAGCAGCCATTCGCCATGTGGTTGACCCTAACCTGGGTTTTAGCTTTACACCCGATTTTAGTGATAACATGTTTGGCTTTTACAGAACCGTACAAATTGACAGCACCGGTAAAACAGCCAGGTACTCCATTTTTGAAAGAAGTTATGGTGGACAGCCTAATCAGGGCAAAATTGGTAATATTACTTTTGGCTTGAACAATAATTTGGAAATGAAAATAAGAACGGGAAAAGATACCGCCATGAAAGAAACCAAAATTAAGCTGCTGGAAAGTTTAAGCTTTGGTGGTGCTTACAATGTTTTTGCCGATTCCATGAATTTATCAACCATTAATATAGCTGCCAGAACCACTCTTTTTAAATCGTTAACGGTAAATACTTACGCTACCTTAGACCCATATCAGAATATAGTAGTGCAACAAGGCACTTTACAAAGAATACAAAGGGTTAATCAGTATTACTTTAACAACGATGGAAGTTTAGGTAAAATTACCCAAGCCAATTTAATTTTAGGTTATGGTTTTTCGCCACAAACATTCCAGGGCAAAAGGAATGTAAAAGAAAGGCGCAAAAAAGAGAATGAGCGTTGGGGGTACGATAACTATGAATTACCGTGGAGCTTAAATTTAAACTATGCTATTCAGTACTTAGCCAATAGCTATACTGATTTACGCAAAACCGATTATATACAAACTTTAGGTTTTAGTGGCAACGTAACTTTAACTAAAGGTTGGAGTGTTGGTTATACTTCGGGTTACGATTTTGTCAATAAAAAAGTATCCAGCTTATTTATTGATTTAAAACGCGATTTACATTGCTGGGTATTTACATTCAGCTGGAGTCCTATTGCACCCGGAGGCTTCTCCTTCTTTAATTTTCAAATCAATCCAAAATCAACCGTATTACAGGAGTTAAAGTTTCCTAAGCGCAAAGATTATATTGATACCAGAACGTATTAATATACTTCTGCCAGTTCTATTTCTTCAGTCAGTTCGAGCGAAGTCGAGAACATAAAAAAGGCTGCACAATTTGTACAGCCCTTTTATCAATATGGAGACTACAATTAGTGTTTGCTTAAATAATCAGCTACACCCTCAGCAGTTGCGTTCATTCCGTCTTTACCTTTTTCCCAGTTAGCAGGGCAAACTTCACCTTTTTCTTCATAAAACTGTAAAGCATCAATCATACGTAAAGCTTCATCAATGTTACGGCCTAAAGGCATATCATTAACTACCTGGTGGCGCACAATACCTTCTTTGTCAATTAAGAAAAGACCGCGGTAAGCAACAGCAGCTTCACCTAAGTTACCTATCCATATTAACTCTTCGTTTTCATTGTAGCCATACGAACCTGCCAATACACCAAAGTTGCTGGCAATAGTTTTGTTAATATCAGCTACCAAAGGGTATTTAACACCTTGAATACCGCCATCGTTTTGCGGGGTATTTAACCAGGCCCAATGACTGAATTTACTGTCGATACTGCAACCGATTACTTGTACGTTACGTGCTTCAAAATCAGCTATTCTTTCCTGAAAAGCAATGATTTCTGTAGGGCAAACAAAAGTAAAATCAAGCGGATAAAAATAAAACAAAACATGTTTTTTACCGATGTATTGCTCTAGAGAAAAATTTTCTTCAAAATCGCCACCGTTTACTACGGCATCAGCGCTAAATAAAGGAGCCTTGCGGCCTACTAACATTGTCATAATCTATTTGTTTTTTGAGTTGTTTATAATTATAGAACCGCAAATGTAGGCGAATTGTTTTTTATAAGAATAAAATGGATATAATTTATATTACCTATTTGGCTAATTCTTAGCAGTCTGATAAACAGTAAAGAAGCCGATACTATTGAGTGTCATAATTGTTTAAACAACTATTTTCTGGTAACAAGTATTTTCAAAAGCACTACTTTCGCGACTCAATTTTTTTTAGCGTGCAGAAATTATTAACCTTATACCGACCCTATTTTAAAAATATTTTACATTTAAGCTGGCCTATTATTATTGGTCAGGTGGGTATCGTATTAATGGGTGTGGCCGATACTATTATGATTGGCAGGATAGATGCGACCAACTTAGCTGCAGCAGGCCTAGCCAATGCTATTTATTTTTTAATTACCATTTTGGGTATGGGTACTTTAACTGCCGTATCGCCATTAATAGCCAAAGCCAAGGCCGAGGGCAATATTCCTGAATGTGTTAATTATTTCAAAGCATCTATGTTGGTGGCTTTGTGTTTATCCGTATTTATTTTTACGGTTAATGCTTTTTTAAGCGTGAATTTACATTGGTTTAAACAGCAGAGCAATGTTATTCCTTTGGCACAGGAGTTTTTGCAATTACTTAACTATAGTACTTTGCCCTTATTGCTTTATTTGTCGGTTAAACAATTCAGTGATGGTTTATCTATTACAGCTCCTTCGGCTGTTATAACCATCATAGCGCTGGCATTAAATATTTTGTTAAACTATGTTTTTATTTATGGAAACTGGGGTTTTGCAGCATTGGGTTTAAAAGGTGCCGGCTATGCCACCATTGTAGCCCGTAGTTTAATGTTTGTAAGTATGCTATCATATGTATTGTTTAATAAGCAATACAAACCCTATTTACTTAAAACAACAGCAGCTGTAAAACAACAGTTTGTGGCTATTTTAAAAGTGGGTTTACCCAGTGGTTTTCAGTACTTTTTTGAAGTAGGAGCCTTTGCTACGGCTGCTATTATTATTGGCTGGATTGGTAAAGATGAACAGGCAGCCCATACTATAGCCATTAATTTAGCTTCATTAACTTATATGGTAGCAACGGGTTTCTCGGCAGCAACGGGTATATCAGTAGGCGATGCCTATGGAAGAAAAAACAGGGTAGACATGTTGTTTGCCGGTAAAGCAGGTATTTTATTAGGAGCCGTATTCATGGGTTTTTGTGCTATTATTTTCACTTTATTTAACCAGTTTATAGTTGAGCTAACGGTAAACGAACACGAAGTACAAACCATTACAGCAGGTTTGCTTTACATAGCAGCCATGTTCCAGTTGAGTGATGGCGTGCAGGCCGTAAGCTTAGGTGCCCTGCGCGGTTTAGCCGATACAAAAGTACCAACTGTAATTACCATTATAGCTTATTGGGTTATAGGTATTCCTTTGGGTTACTATTTTACCTTTCCGTTAAATTTAGGTTTATATGGTATCTGGTATGGCTTAAGTATAGGTTTAACTTTTTCAGCCATATTCCTGTGCATTCGTTTTGTACGTGAAGTAAAATCGTTAAAACTATAAACTGAAACAATGAGCCAGAAAGTAAAAGTACACTTAGCCCTTTGGATAGTAACCATTATTTATGGTGCTACTTTTAGTATAGCCAAGCAGGTAATGCCATTATACATTAAACCTTTCGGGTTTATATTGTTACGCGTTGTAGTAGCCAGTATATTAATCTTAGTATTTCACCGTATTGCCATCAAAGAAAAAATTAAAGATAAAAGCGATTTACTGAAAATGGTAGTATGTGCCGTATTTGGAGTAGCCGCAAATATGTTATTATTTTTTAAAGGCCTTTCCATTACCACACCTATCAATGGTTCAGTATTAATGATGAACACACCCATTTTTGTAGTGCTTATTTCATGGTTTTGGTACAAGGAAAAAATTACTTTAACCAAAGCATTAGGTGTTTTGCTAGCCAGCATAGGTGCTATTATGTTAGTAGGAGGTACCCGGTTTGAATTCAGTTCAACACGTGCTTTAGGCGATTTAATGGTAGCTGCCAATGCTATTATATATGCTTTTTACCTGGTATATGCCAAACAGCTTATTCATAAATACCATCCGCTTACCGTTACTTTATATGGCTTTTTGTTTGGTACCTTATTGGTTTTACCATTTGGTATTGGCGATTTTATTCAAATAGACTGGAGTTCTTTTACGCCTAAAATAACGGGCTTTGTTATTTTTATAACCGTAGGTTCAACCTTTCTTACTTATGTGTTAAATGCGTATGCCCTGCGCCATGCAAGCAGCAGCCTGGTAGGTTCTTATATATACTTACAACCTGTTTGTGCCACCTTAATTGCCGTTGCATTTGCTACTGATGAATTGAGTATGGAAAAGCTGGTGTTTATGCTGGTAGTTTTTGCAGGTGTTTATTTAGCCAGTTTAAAAAAGAAAACATTAGAAACTAAGTAAGGTTTATTCAATTGTTCTTTTTCTCCATTGCATGATGGGCTTTTCAACTGTTATATGAAGCAAGGCGGCCCCCATTAAACAGGTTACTATACAAATTAGCAACATCCAGTTGCCTGAAATATTATAACTGGCAAGTAACTCATGTGTAATATGCACAATGCCCTTATGTGTTAAGTAAACAGCATACGAAACAGAGGCTATATAAGTAGTTATTTTAGAGTTCCATTTATATAAAAAGCTTGTAGGGCTTATAGCTCCTATTACGATGAATCCAAAACCAATAGCTACCAGTGGAAAGCCAAAAACAGAAGCATTATATGATAGTGCATCTGCACATAAAAAATAAGCAAGCGCAAATACCATTAAGCTAATAACAATAAACAGGTTGCCATATTTTGATAACTTATTCCAAACATTTGGTAAAAAGTGGTAAACAGCAGCTATACCAACACCTGCTAAAAGCCCATCTAAACGACTATAAGTAGGGTAGTAGATATATTGATACCAATACACCCATGAATTTTCTGTTTCCATTACAGGCGTGTATAATTCATTGAAACAATATATCCTGATAAAGAAACCGGACACGAATAAAACAAGCAATAGCCAGTAAGCATGCTTAGTAAGGTTTATATATTGAAAAAGTAAAAGGGTAAGAGGCAACAGTAAATAAAAATGTTCTTCTACACAAAGTGACCATGCATGAGAAAAGGTGCCGAAATCTTTGATGTTAAGATTAATATTTTGGGTGAATGTTAAAAATTTCCACAGCGGAGGCAATGCTTCTTTTTCGCGAAAAAATGGAAAGCAAAAGTATATAGCAACAGTTACCAAAAAAGCTGGAATAATCCTGAAAAAGCGTTTCAGAAAAAACGTTTTAAACGAAATAAATTGCCCTGCTTTAATGCTAACAAAAAGCTGTGACGAAATAAGGAAACCGCTTAATACAAAAAACAAATCAACACCTGTCCAGCCAAAAGAGGCAAATGGGGCTAGCCAGTTTGGTTGGCCTTTGGTTAAAATAATATAATGAAATAAAAAAACAAATATGATGGCTAAGGCACGCAAATGGTCAAGGCCATAAAATTTTTGAGGGGTATTGTTATTATTTTTTAAACTCATTTAATAAGTAACTTCATGTTTAAGCAAATTAAGGCACGCTTTTATTTAGCATTTTTGCTTTTTTGCTCCAATAAGGTAAGCAGTTGCTCATTAAACACATTTGTTTTATTACCCAGTGTTTCAAAAAAACTTTTATCAAATGCTTCAACGGTTTTAACGGCTTGTTTAATTGTTTTTTTTCCTTGTTCTGTTAGTGCTACTGTTTTGGCGCGCGTATCGGTTACATGCTCCTGCCTTTGTAAAAGCCCTTTGGTTTGCAAGGTTCTTAAAACGGTTGAGGTGGTCATAGGGTCAATTTTGGTATGTGACGACAATAAAATTTGTGTTACTTCCTGTTTGTTTAGTGTAAGCCAGTGTATGCTGGCCATTAATACAAATTGCGAGTGTGTTAAATCGTATTTCTCTAAGGCTTTCTTTATTTCGCGTTGCCATAGGTTGGTTACCTGCCACAATAAAAAGCCTGAACTATCCTCTGCTTTTTCTACACTAAAAGTATTATCGGTTTTTTTCATGGTCTAACATTTTTGAAACAATTAAATCAAAATCGTTTTGATAGATTTCAAAGAAACCAAAACGAAACGGAAAACCCCACGATTTTTTGTTTTTAATAAAATCAAGGTCGTTAATGAGCGGAATAATAGGTGTTTCCTTACAAGGATAAAAAGTAATGTTTCGCCTAAACGGAACAAAGTTGGGGCTCATGGCAAATGGATATACTGTATCATCGCTAGCCTGACCTATAGCTGTAAATGCTTGACATTTTACTGTTCCTTCCATACTTAGTTTAGGCGAGTAAACAATAATCCAATCGTTTTTATGCATACGTAACAGTGGTGCTTGTTTACCATGGCATACTTGCATGTAATTACCTTTTACACCCCATTCGGTATGTTCTTTTGAAACAACGGCTATCCAATACCTGTGGTTGTTCATAACAAACGAGCTGTTTGTATTTGGTGTTGCATATCGGCAGGTAATGCATCAACTATTTTTTGTGCAACCAGTTTACGCCAAATAAGGCCCAATAAACCTTCCACTTTCATGGTGGTGGTTATTTTCAGACCCTCAGGTGTTTCTTCAAAAGTATGGTCGCCATACATTTTAGCTAAAGGAAAAGTAGTACAGTCAGTAAATTGTTTGTTTTCAATAGCTTCAGTGATAGCAATTTTTAGCTTAGGGCCACCCTTTGGCTGAAACATAAAATAATTACCTTTTTCAAATTTGCCTTCTAGTTTAGCAAAGGCAACACTTGGGTCCCAGGCAGTCCAGTTGTTTACATTGGCATGTAGTTTCCACATTTGTTCTTTAGTAACTTCTTTGGTTACTATGGTGTGCGATTTTGTCCACATAAGTATATTTGTTATATTGTATTTGCAAATATAATAAGTGTACATATAATATAGGTATTTATTTTTAAGATTACTTGTAAGCGCATAAAAAAGAGGCTAATGTGTTTATGCATTAGCCTCTGTAAATAATATAAAATAAATGTTTGTTGTTATTTTCTTTCCACGTCTAAAATATCACCATCTTCTGCCATTTTTTGAAGATCGGCTTTTGTTAAAGGCAATTCATCTTCGTTGTAAGCAGCATCACCTTTCTCTTTTAAGTCTTTTAAACCCGAAAGTTTGTTGGTTTCAAACTGATGCATTAAAACAAAGGCAGTATCGCCACTTACCCTTTGCACTTTATACAAAGTGTATTGTTTGTTATCATCTTTTACTTCATACACATCACCGGTTTGCGGTGTTTGAAGCAGGGTGGCTACTTTTTCTTTTTTCTGTCTGTCTGAAACAATTAAAAATAGAATAAAAATAGCCAGCAATACCAATCCTGAAAATGTCCATATAGGTGTTTTGGCAGAGCCTTTTAAAGTATCATAACGACTGTTCAATGAACCGTTAAATTCTTCTTTGTTTAAGGTTTGTTTGCAATGTGCACAAACAGTTACCCCTGTTTTACCAACGGGAACAAACGGTATAAAAAAAACATGGGCGTATTTTTGTAATACAGTCATGAGTATACTGTTTGATGTTTGGCAATTAGCACAGGTGTCTGCAATGTTTTCGGTAGCAACGGGAGTAGTTTTTGTTCCGTAAATAATCATAGTTAAAGAGTTTTATAAATGTTTCAACTGCAACTAAACAAAAAAGTAGCCTGTTTCCAAATTCAGTTTCGTAAAATTTAGTTTTCCTTAACAAGTTTTGTTGTTTTTTAATTTGGCTTTTGTGGCTTTTCTTGCGGCCGCATGTTTACTATTAATTGTATGTTGTATTTTATACAAGGCTAGTTATTTGTTTTAGAAATAGACATGGAACATAAAGATACTAAAAGACTTTCCCGGCTTACCGCCATACTGATTCAGTTACAAGCCAAACGCATGGTAACGGCTAACGATTTAGCCCGTAAGTTTGGAGTAAGTGCCCGCACTATATACCGCGATATAAAAGCGCTGGAGCAAGCAGGTGTGCCTATTGTAACCGAAGAGGGCAAAGGCTTTTCTTTATTGGAAGGCTATAGGTTACCGCCAGTAATGTTTACGGAGAGTGAAGCCAATGCATTAATAACAGCCGAACAATTGGTATTCACCAATAAGGATGCTTCTTTTATCAGAGAATACACGGAAGCCATCAGCAAGATAAAAGCAGTATTAAAATACAACACCAAAGATAAAGCTGATTTATTGGCTAACAGGATTGTGTTCAGGCATAATTTAAACCATGACAGAACAAGTAATTATTTGGCTACGCTCCAACTGGCTTTAACCAATTATATGCTTACACATATTGAATACAACTCATTGGAAAAAGAAGAGGTAAGTACACGCACCATTGAGCCATTTGCTTTATACAGTACCCAGGAAAACTGGTTGTTAATAGCCTGGTGCCGTTTGCGTAAAGATTTTAGAACTTTCAGGCTTGACAGGATAAAGCAATTACAGGTTTTAGAAGAAAAATTTGAGCCACATACCATCAGCATACAGGAGTATTTTAAAATTTGTTTAGAAAAATCTTTATACCCTTGACATAAGGCTGTCAAAACACATGGCTAGTTTTGTCCCATATTTAAAAATAATACATATGCAAAACACACCAATGCCAAAGGCCATTGAAATGGTCATGTTTAAAACCAAACAACACTTAAACGAACAAGAGGCTAAAATAACCTTGTTATCGGTTAACCCAATATTACAAACGTACCCGGGTTTTATAAGCAGGGTATTGTCGAAAAATACGGATGGTTTTTGGTTAGATATTGTTTATTGGAACAGTATGGAAGAGGCCAAAAATGCGGCTCAGGAAGTAATGAAGAATGAAACAGCAGTGAAAGTATTTGATGCAATAGAAAGTAGCAGCATGCAAATGTTTCATTTTACACCCATTAATTTTTTTTCTGTTAACCAATAAGTATGCAAATAAACACATTCAACCTGATTGGTATTGCCATTAGAACTACCAACGAAAACGGACAATCAAGTAAAGATATTCCGGCACTATGGAATCAGTTTATGGCGGAAGGTATTCTAGCACAAATACCTAACAAAGTAAGCAATGATATTTATTGTATGTACACCGAGTATGAAAAAGACCATACCAAACCTTATACTACCATTATAGGTTGTAAAGTGGCCGACTTAACCGATATACCGACAGGTATGGTGGGTAAAACCATTGAAACGGCAAGCTATGTGGTGCATACCGTGCAGGGAAATATAATGGAAGGACTTGTATACAATGAATGGTTAAAAATTTGGAATACCGATATGCCACGAACTTTTATAGCCGACTTTGAAATATATGGCGAAAAAGCACAAGACCCCACCAATGCAACAATTGATATATTTGTTGGGATAGAGTAGCTATGAATCCGCAGGAACAATTTTATTTACAACAAACAGCGCCAGTAAGTCAATGCTTACTGGCGCTCAAAAATATAATACTGGCACAGGACGAAAATGTGGTAGCCACCTGGAAATATGGTATGCCTGTTTTTACTTATAAAGGTAAAATGTTTTGTTATTTATGGGTACATAAAAAACACCAGCAACCTTATTTGGGCATAGTAGAGGGTAAACACATTAACCATCCGAAACTGATGATAGAAAAGCGCGCCCGCATGAAAATAATGTTGTTTGACCCCAACAAGGATTTACCGGTTGAAGACATTGAACATATTTTAAAGCAGGCTCTACACTTGTATAAATCAGGTATAGTTAAAACAAAAAACGCTTAGGTTTTACAGCGTAATTTAGGCACCAAACTGGGTTAAGTGGTGGTCAAGGTGTTTGTAAAACATATTGTTCCATTCTGTTTTGGTTAATGGTCCAAAAGAGTGCGATTCTCTGTTATCGAAATAAGCTTCGCCTAACTCCTGTGTTTTTTTGATGTAATTGATTAAACGCGTTTTTTCTGTCTCAAAGTTTTTGTCGTCTTTTATTAAGAATTCAGGAGCTGTCTGGCTGCTCTTTTTATATGGTTTTTCGCTTACCACTAAATTTTTTATAAAAGCTTTTAAAATAAACTTTTTAAATGCGTTGGGCTTTGGGTGTTTATTATCGTACACCAACTCATAACTTACACAGCAATGAGCCAACATTTGCGCCACCGACATTTTTCCCCAAATGGCTTTGGTATTGGCGTTCAGCTTTTCAATACGGCCAATTAATTCGGCACTATCGTTTTGATTAAATACGTTTTTCATTTTTTATTGCA
>CAYTWI010000046.1:0-26811 GCA_964442045.1 uncultured Bifidobacterium sp. | reverse complement strand
ACGGAAACTTTGTTTGGGCTTGTAAAAATTACGATGGCGATGTGCAATCAGATACCGTAGCACAAGGTTTTGGCTCATTAGGTTTAATGACCTCGACTTTGGTTACACCTGATGGAAAAATAATGGAAGCAGAAGCTGCTCACGGAACAGTTACCCGCCATTACCGCGACCACCAGGAAGGCAAACCAACCAGCACTAACCCTATTGCAAGTATTTTTGCATGGACGCGCGGATTGGAGTTTAGAGGTAAATTAGACAACAATCAGGAGTTAATTAATTTCTGTGCTGCTTTAGAAGCTGTTTGTATTGAAACGGTTGAAAGCGGTAAAATGACCAAAGATCTTGCAGTATGTATTCATGGCAATAATGTTAAGTTGGGAGAGCACTACTTAAATACACAAGATTTTTTAGATGCAATTGATACTAATTTAAAAGCTAAGCTAGCCTAAATTAATCTTTAGTAATTATAAAAAGAGCCATTTCAAATTTTAATTTGAAATGGCTCTTTCTTTTTTACCTAAATAAATATTTCTTATTTTATTTAACATATTAGCTTTTAGTGGCATATTTGAAATTTAAATTTATCAATAGCTATTTGGCATGTTTTATATAATTGGTGTAACTATTACTTTTTTTTTATCAGTTATTCTATTAACCAAAAAAAATAAATCAAAAGCTGACCTAGTATTATTGTTTTGGTTAATCTGTATTGGAATAAACCTGGCTTTTTATTACGCTTTTATTGAGCAAATTATTTATAATTATCCTGTTTTACTGGGACTCCAGTTTCCTTTGCCTTTATTACAGGGAGCCTTCCTATTTTTATATACATGCGCTTTAACTGAAGAGAATTTTACCTTTCAAGGTAAATGGATTCATTTTATACCTTTTATTCTTATCAACCTGCTGTTTCTAAAGTTTTACTTATTGCCATCGTCCGTTAAAATAGAAATATTTAAAAACAGTGGCAAAGGATATGAATTAACAACAGGTATTAATTATATGGCAATTATTGTAACAGGACTGGGTTATATAGTTTTATCGCTACTTAAATTAAGACGTTACAGTAAAAATATAGTCAATGAATTTTCGTATACGGAACGAATAAACCTAAAATGGCTTCGGTATTTAATCTTGGGTATATTAGCTATTTGGGTTGTTATCATATTTGGCAATAACGATGACTATATTTTTTCTACGGCAGTATTATTTGTTATTTTTCTAGGTTTTTTTGGCATCAAACAGGAAGGGCTTTTTAACAATAGAATCATTATTGAACCAATTGTAGTTGGAGCCAACCTATTGGATATAGAGGATGATTTGAGTGGCAAAGAGATAGGTAGCCAAATTCTAAAGGAGTTAGATGCAGCAAAAAAGCCAGATAAAGCCAAGTACGAAAAATCAACATTAAATGATGAGAAGGCGCTCGTTATACACCAGAACCTTAAGCAGACTATGCTGGTTGAAGGTTTATATAAAAATGCAGATTTAACACTCAATCAGCTAGCAAGCCATATAAATATACACCCAAATACACTTTCTCAGGTTATCAATACATATGAAAATAAGACTTTTTATGATTACATTAATGAGTTAAGAGTAATTGAATTTAAGAGTCAAATATTATTAGATAAAAATAAAAAATTCACATTATTGTCAATTGCTTTAGAATGTGGTTTCAATTCCAAAACTTCGTTTAACAGAAACTTCAAAAAAGTGATGGGTATAACCCCTACTGATTATTTAAAACAGAATCACATTACCCTTGGTGAGTAGTCTGTCACCTTGGTTTTTGCAAGTAGTTGAAAAACAAAATTTTAGATTTCATTTAAAGAAGTTTCAACTTATAAGTTGGAGCGATAGGCTTGCCCGATGAATACATCTTTGCACCATTGAATTTACCGTATAAAATTCAAATACAGAGGTGTTGGTAATCCAAATTTAATTTTATGAATAAACAAAAAAGCAAAGTGAAAAATCAGAAATATAATAAAACAAGGGATTCTCAATAAAACAAGTAACAAAAGTAAAAACAGTAAACCCCGTCTAATTTAATGGTTATTTAATACCGCTCAGCATGGAAATTTTAAAGTTAAACAACGAAATTTTAAAGTTCATCATTAATAATGCTGCTTGAGTAGTTATGATTGGACAAATTTGCGGGCCTAAAAAGTATGAAACAGAAAAAAACAATTTATCTTATTATTCTATTACAAATATTCAGTTTTAAAGCACTGTTAGCGGATAATAACTCAGACAAAGTAAGTATTAGCGGTTATGTTAAAGACTCCAAAACAGGAGAAGATTTAATAGGTGTAACCATTTATGAAAAAGCAAGTAATGTAGTAGTAAGTACCAATGCTTACGGATTTTACTCTATTACAACTACCAAAGGAAAACACGTATTTAGTTTTAAATATTTAGGCTACCAGTTGTACGATTTGGAAGTTGATTTACAGTCAAATATCACCAAAAACGTTAATATGGAGGTACTTGGAAAAAAGCTGAATGAAATTCAGGTGAACTCTAAAAAGAAAGACCAGAATATACAAACGGTACAAATGAGTACTAATACTATAAGCATGGAACAATTAAAAAAGTCGCCAGCTTTATTTGGGGAGGTTGATTTAATTAAAAACATTCAGCAATTACCAGGCATTCAAAGTGCAGGCGAAGGAACCAGTGCATTTTTCGTTAGGGGAGGAAGCTCAGACCAGAATTTAATTTTATTGGATGAGGCACCTGTTTACAATCCATCTCATTTAGTAGGAATTTTCTCGGTTTTTAATGCAGATGCTATTAAAAGTGCTGAAGTATACAAAGGAGCCATTCCTGCACAATTTGGCGGACGTTTATCGTCAGTAGTTGATATAAGAAGCCGCGATGGGAATTTAAAGAAAAGAGCAGGTTCTGCTTCTATTGGTTTATTATCAGCCAAGGCCACTTTTGAAGGCCCCATTAAAAAAGATGTAGGCTCTTATATCATATCAGGCAGGAGAACCTATTTTGATCTGTTCTTAATGGGCTCAAGCGATAAAGATGTAAGCAGTACCAAACTTTATTTTTATGATGTAAATGCTAAAATAAATTTTAAACTGGGGGATAAGGATAGATTGTTTATAGCAGGTTATTTTGGTAAAGATGTGTTTGGCTCGAAAGATTTTGGTTTAAACTGGGGTAATGCCACCGGAACAGTTAGGTGGAACCACGTATTTAATAACCGCCTGTTTTCAAACACAACAGGTATTTTCAGCGATTTTAATTATGGCTTGGGTGTAAGCAGTGGGGTGCAGGGGTTTGACTGGAAAGCTAATATTACCGAGTACAGTATTAAACAAGATTTCAGCTACTCATTAAACAACAAAAACGATTTAAAATTTGGTGGGCAAATAAGCAGCAGGACTTTTCAACCTGGTGAGGTAAAGCCAAACGATAAAAACTCTATTTTTAAAGATTTAATTGTTCCGAAAAATTATTCGTTAGAGTATGGTTTGTATGCTAGCAATGAGCAAAAAGCTACTTCGCGTATCAGTTTGCAATACGGGCTTAGGCTATCAGCTTTCCAAAACAACGGAGCTACTATTTATACCTACGCCAACAACGCCAAAAAGGACATTAAAGAAATAACGGATACCATAAATAATGGATTTTTTGATGTAGATAAAACATTTATAGGTTTAGAACCACGCTTTGGTATGCGCTACATATTAAATACAACAAGTTCCATCAAAGCATCATATAGCCGTACATACCAGTATATGCACATGTTAAGCAACTCAACTGCTCCATTGCCTATTACTATGTGGGTGCCAAGCTCTCGTTATGTCGATCCGCAATCGGCAGACCAGGTAGGCCTGGGTTATTTTAAAAACCTGTTTGATGATAAAGTAGAAGTATCGGTAGAGGGCTATTATAAATGGATGAACAATGCCATTGATTTTAAAGACAACGCCCAGTTGTTGTTAAACCCGGCTATTGAAACCGATATTTTAAGAGGTAAAGGCTGGAGTTACGGATTGGAATTTTATGCTAAAAAGGCGGTAGGAAAAACACAAGGTTCAATCAGTTATACCTGGTCAGTTACAGAGTTACAAATTGATGGTATAAACAATGGAAAAGCATACTATGCTCCGTGGGATAGAAGACACAATATAAACATAGGTGTAACCCATGAATTAAATGAACGCTGGAGCTTTGGTGCCAACTGGACTTATGGTTCCGGCCGCCCTGTAACATTACCGGCTGCAAAATATTATTTTGATTATGGGTCGGCAGTATATTATAGCGAACGTAATGGTGAACGCACTCCTGACTTCCACCGCTTAGATATTTCAGCTAATTTGAAAAGCAAGAAAAAAGAAGGCAGAAAATGGGAAGGTATGTGGAACTTCTCTATCTATAATGTTTACAACAGGAAAAACCCATTTTCGGTATATAGCCAAAACGTAAAGATTGATGATGATAAAACATCAAGCGACAAACAAATAGTAATGTCGTGGTTATTCCCTTTAATACCTTCAGTTACCTATAATATTACCTTTTAATAAAAAACAATTCGATGAAAAATATAAATAAATTAATAATAACATTGTTATCGTTTAGCTTTTTAATGGTTTCGTGCGGTGAACCGATAGATATAACATCCGATTACGATGTAAATAAAAATAGTGGAAACGTACCACCTGTGGTAATTGAAGCATGGTTGTTAAGCGGAAACGAAACGCAATATGTTATAGTGTCAAAACCTGTGACTATTAACAACACCGGCCGAAATTATGTAAACAATGCAACAGTAGTTTATAGTGACGATAAAGGAAATACTGTTAACTTAACTTTTGTAGGTAATGGACGTTATGAAACCAAAAACTTCCCGGGAATTAACGATGGCAGGGTATATAAGTTGCAGGTAACGGTTGATGGAAAAACATATGAATCATTGTCCAAAATACCGGTTACCCCACTACCTATTGATAGCATAAGAGCGGAGCCAAACGAGGATAAACCCGGTAAGTACGTGGGTAAATTATATGCCAATGTACATACTGCTTTTGATGAGTATTATGTGTTTAGGTTTTACAGAAACGATACATTACAAAATAAACCAACGGACATTTTTGTAGCATCAAATAGCGGACTGAACGGACGAATACCAGGTATTGAACTGTTAAATGATTACAAAAAAGGCGATGAAATAAAATGCGAGTTTTTCTCCATAAGCAAAGAGTCGTTTGATTTTTATACTGGTTGGCAAAATCAGGTAAACAACGATGGAGGAATGTTTAGCGGGCCTCCTGCCAATATAAAGGGAAACATACCAGGAGCAATGGGATTGTTCCAAACCAATTATATTATAAGAGACAGTGTAGTAGTACAATAAAAATAAAAAGGCGCTTTAAGCGCCTTTTTATTTTCTATACAAAAGTGTAATTACAGTTCGGTAACATAAATTATAAGTTCATACTCTTAAATCTTAAATTCATACTTATCTGCTTTATAGGTGTCATTATTCAAGGCATCTTTGTTTTGTTAAATTTTAAAACCCAAAACAATATGAAAGCAATAATTATTTCAATCGCACTGTTAGTATACGGCTTAAATGTATTGGCTGCTAACCCAGTTAAAACCGACACTCAATCGGGAAACAATAAAAATACAGCTACATTCAGCACTAAAAGTATGAAGGCTTCCGTTACTTACGATAATGCCAATATGATTACTTTAGATTTAAGTAAAACAGACAACCAGAAGGTAAAAATAAGTATTGTGAAAAATGGCATTACCATATTTTCTGATTCTTATAAAAATGCGTTGGAGTTAAACAAAGGATATGATATTAGTGAATTGCCAAAAGGAAAATATATTATACTGATTGTGCAAGGCGACCAGAAATTTGAGAAACAAATTGAAAAAACTTTTGATGGTGCTATAGAGTTTGAGCAATAAAAAAACTATATAATTGTGCAATGAGGTGTACCTGGGTAAATAAAAGAGGACTGCTGCGCATACAGCTAAGTGTAATTATTTATACACTCATATTTACCTTAACCCAAACTTTAAGAGGGTTCCCGTTTTTTATTGACGATTTAATTAAAAGATTCATTTTCGACAGTGCCTCTTTTTTTATTGCGTTTATTGTTACCTATCAGTTTAAAGACTGGCTTAACAAAAACTACGATTGGAATGTAAATCCCCAAAAAAGATTAATCATTGAGTCCATACTACGAGTATCAGTAAGCGGAGGTATTATTATTTTACTGCACATCGTTTTAAGCTATATCTTTATCGTTTTAACGCTTAATGTAACCAGCAATCCTTATTCCGATAAATTTAGTGAAGTGCTTATTTATTATTTTTTCGGTAACTATACTTACGTTGGTTTTTTTGATGTTTTCATTAAATTTTTAGTTTTGGTTTTAGTAATAGAGCTGTTTGTAATTTTTGATTTCAGTAGTTACCTGATACAGAAATGGAACAGTTCGAAAATCGAAAAAGAAGCTTTTGAAAAAGAAAAAGCACAGTATAGTTTGGAGTTGTTACGTACACAAATCAATCCTCATTTTTTGTTTAATAATTTAAATACACTTTCTTCCCTTATATACATTAATCAGGATAAAGCAGCCGATTTTTTAAGGAAGCTTTCAGGAGTATATCGTAATATTTTAGAATACAGAAATAAAGAAACTATTTTGTTAAGTGAAGAACTTAGTTTTTTTAATACCTATGCCGATTTGTTGCAGGTACGTTTTATGGATATGTTATTTTTTGATGTAAAGGTGGAAGAAACTTTATTAAACAAAAAAATAATTCCGCTAACCCTACAAATGTTGGTGGAGAATGCCATTAAACACAATGTGATAAGCAGCAATAGACCATTATACATTACTATAAAAACTGAAGACGATATGTTAACGGTAAGCAATAATTTACAAATTAAAGAAACACGCGAATACTCAAGCGGGTTAGGGTTAACAATGATCAGTAACCGTTATGATTACATAAGTGACAGGAAAATAGTAATTAATAAAACAGATGAGTCATTTGTTATTTCGGTACCACTAATTGATTAATTTAATATGAGAGCAGTAATAATTGAAGACGAACCATTTGCACGCCACGAGCTAAAACGCCTCATAAATAAAGTGGATAGTTCCGTACAGTTTGTAAAAGAAATTGACAGCGTACAGGATGCTGTGGAGTGGTTAAGCAGCAACCAACAATTCGATATTATTTTCCTTGATATACAATTGGCTGATGGTTTAAGTTTTGAAATATTTGACCATGTAAAAATAACCCAACCGGTCATTTTTACCACTGCTTATGATGAGTATGCCATTAAAGCATTTCAATTAAATAGTATTGATTATTTACTAAAGCCTATTGAAGAAAAGGCATTACAAAAAGCACTTGATAAGCTAAGCGTAGTAAAAGAGTCGTTTGCCGGACAAACAATAGATACTAATAAATTAAGGGATTTGTTTCAACCTGTTAAAACTTATAAGTCAAGGTTTTTAACAAAAATTGGCGATCAATATAAGTTTATACCAGTTGATGATGTAGCTTATTTTTATGCGGAACGAAATACCATTTATTTAGTCAATAGCCAAGGGCAAAAAAGCATTGTTGATTTCAGATTGGATGAATTGGAGCACCAGCTTGACCCTAAACTATTTTTCAGAGCCACACGCAGTTATATTGTTGCTATTAAAAGCATCCGAAAAGTGAATAAATACTTTAATAGTCGCTTATTGGTTGATGTAGAACCAAAGGCTCCCGAAGAAATATTGGTAAGCAGGGTTAAGGTAGATGATTTTTTAACCTGGATGGACTCTTAAAAAATAACTATGTATTATAAGCAAAAGCACATATTATTTTTATTAAGCTGCCTTTTGGTGGTATTCTCCGCTTGTACACGAAAGAAACTAGTTATAACCAATGTGCCGGGTAATACTCCCAAAGGGTCTCAAATATTTGTAGCCGGTAACTTTAACAACTGGAATCCGGGCGATGCCAACTATATTTTAAAGTATAACGTTGCAGATAAAACCTATTCCGTTGATTTGCCTATGGGCTTTGGTAAAATAGAATATAAGTTTACACGAGGCGACTGGACAACAACCGAAACTGATAGCTGCGGGGGAGATTTTGGCAACCGTACTTTACTTACTTCCGACTTGAGCGACCTGATAGAAAACAACATTGCGAGTTGGCACGATTTAGAGCCAGTTAACTGCTCACGTATGGTATTGGAAATAGATTCGTTACCGGTTAATACACCTAAAAATACGGCTATATTTTTTATTGGTAATATAAACAACTGGAGTTTGGCTAATGAGTCGTTTAAATTTACAAAAGCAAAAAATAATAAATACTATTTAACCTTATTTAAACTGGCTAATAAAGTAGAGTTCAAAATAAACAGAGGCTTTAATGAAACCGTAGAGGCCAATGAATTTGGGCGGGAAGTAAATATTCGCCAAATAGATTTTGGTAAAAAAGATACTGTTAAAATAAGCATTAAAGCCTGGCTTGATTTGCCATTAAAAACGCAAATTAAGCATACATTTATTATTGAAAGCGTACCACAAAATACACCTAAAAATGCAGATGTATTTTTGGTAGGTGATTTTAACAACTGGAATCCTTACGATAAAAATTTAACATTTTCAAAATTGCGAGATGGTAAGTTGGTTTTAACCATGAATTTTAACGATAGGAAAATACATGAGTTTAAAGTAACACGCGGTGGCTGGGATTTTCAGGAGGCAGATATTAATTATCATGAACTAGGCAATAGAAAAGTTGATTTACTAAAACAGGATACAACTTATTTAAAAGTAATTAACTGGTTTGATAAAGCACCCAATTATAAAAACATTATACGCAGAAGAGCTAATTTTTTAGATATAGCTTTGCCAAGCGGACTGGAAATACCTCCACCTCCAACAGTTACACTTTCGCAAAAAGTAGAGGCGGGCGATGGTTTACGAAGAATTGTTTTTATCATACACAAAGCACCCGACTACACAGAGCTAACGGATAAAATATATTTAGTGGGCGATTTTAATAACTGGAATGAAAAAGATGAACGATTTGTATTTAGAAAATTAAACAACGGTAAATATGTTTATGTGTTGAAATTAAAAGATAAGGAATCGCATGAGTTTAAAATTACGCGTGGTAGCTGGAATAATGAAGAAGCCAACGCAAGATTAGAAAAACTTAACAATAGAAAATTTGAGTGTTGTCAGGATAATGATACCGTTGATTTGCGCATTTTTCACTGGTTAGATTACAGCCCTAAAAAGAAAGTTGTTTTTATTATTGAACAGTTGCCACCAGGCACTACAGATGCTGTTTATTTAACAGGCGATTTTAACAATTGGAACGAACGAGATGAGAAGTTTAAGTTTAGTTTTTTAGGTTACGATAAAAGAATATTGCATTTAAATAACTTCAATAAAAACTATAATACTTTTAAAATTACCAGGGGAAACTGGGATACAGAGTTCGCCAATAAACGCGGGAGTCCTTTACCCGATATGCTATTTAGAAATTATTTAAAAAACGATACTATACGTTTTACCGTTCCAAACTGGAAAGACGAAAGGTAGTTTTATTTATTTCTGCACATACTTTTATTATCATTGGTAAAGCTGTTTTTTTGTCCATTAATTTTTTACAATGGCAAATCAACACGCAATAGCTATACATGGTGGAGCAGGTACTATACTTCGCTCATTAATGACACCTGAAAAAGAGGCACAATACAAACAAGGCTTGCAAAATGCTCTGGAAGCAGGTAATAAAATATTGAGTGCCGGTGGCTCCAGTTTAGATGCAGTAGAAGCAGCGGTAATAAGTCTTGAAAATTTCCCCTTGTTTAACGCAGGTAGAGGCGCGGTTTTTACCAATAAAGGTACTCATGAAATGGATGCCTCCATTATGGAAGGAAAAACATTACAAGCAGGTGCCGTTTCAGGTATCAGTCGGGTACAAAACCCAGTTCATTTAGCCAGGGTTATTATGCAAAAATCAGGACATGTTTTTTTACAGGGAAAGGATGCAGAGTTGTTTGCTGAAACCATGCAGTTACCTTTTCAATCCGATGAATATTTTTATACAGAAGAACGCTATAAACAATGGCAGGAAGTTAAAGATAGCGATGGCTATCAGCTTGACCATACTGTGCTCGAAAAAGGTGAAAAAAAATTTGGTACTGTAGGTGCTGTGGCTATAGATAAAGCAGGTAATTTAGCGGCAGCTACCTCAACAGGCGGTATGACCAATAAACGTTTTGGACGTGTAGGTGATAGCCCCATTATTGGCGCAGGTACTTATGCCAACAACAAGACCTGTGCTGTAAGTTGCACCGGACATGGAGAATTTTTTATGCGTGCGGTAGTAGCTTACGATATAAGTTGTTTAATAGAATACAAAGGTTACTCATTGCAACAAGCTTGTGATTATGTAGTGAAAAATAAGTTAGTTAAAATGGGAGGTGAGGGTGGTTTAATAGCCTTAGATAAATCAGGCAATATTGAATTAAGCTTTAACTCCGATGGAATGTATAGAGGTTTTATGCGCCAGGGAGAACAAGCCTTTATTGGTATTTATGAATAAACTTTTTTTAGTAATAGTTTTTGTACTTTGTTGTGGGTTATCATTTACTATGCCTCACAATGGGTTAGATAGTATTGCTATTAGAAAGGATAAGGAAGAAGAAGCCAGGCTGCAATTTTCTATCCATACGTTAAAAGAAAGTAATCCCGATTCAGCTTTATATTATTTAGAGTTGCTAAAGAAAAAACATCTGAAAGATAAAGAGTGGGGTAATTATATTGGTGAAAAACGATTGACTTATGCGCAGATATTATTGCTGAAAAATCAACCGGTTAAGGCCATTATTCAAATAGAGACCTACATAAATGAAATACAAAAATTTAATTTAAATTTTGATGTCAATATTTTTATAGAGTTAGGAAATATTTATTACAAAATAAAGTTATACGATAATGCTATAAAAAGTTATAAAAGAGCTTTGCAATATGTTAATCTCAATAAAATAAATATTTATCCCGTAGCTACCAATAATATTGGCATGTGTTGGCGCAAGCAAGGTAAGTTTAGCGAAGCCCGTAAATGTTTTTGGAAATCGTATTGGTATCGTAACAATGAGTTGCACGATAGTATATTGGCTACCTATAGCCTAAAATTAATAGCTGAAACCTATAGCATGGAAAATAAGCTGAGGGAAGCAAAAATAATTGCTTGCCAGGCATTGAATGTTTGGAAACAACCGGTAGGTATATTTTCAAGGCAGAAAAAAATACACCCATTATTCAGAGCAGAAGTAATGATGGAGCTCATTAAAATTTATGCCAGAGAGAAAAATATTGATAGCATGTTATGGTTTGCAAACCAAACCGAAAAAGTAATTCAGGAAAATAACTTGTTAAAAACTGCTGTTACATTTCCATTGCTGATGGCCAGAGAATGGATAAGCTTAAAACTACCTAAACAAGCGTCTGTTTTTTTAGCTAAGTATGAGCATACTGACAGCAAGAATAAAACCTATGAAGAAGAATATGACTATGCTTATTGCAAATACAAATTAGCTTTACTTAATAAGCAACAGTTTGATGCCATTAAATGGAAGCTAAAATATTATGAGCTAAAAGACAGTATTAATAACCAGTCAGAAGTGAGCGATATCGTTGCTTTTACCAGTGATGTTTTAGAATCACAAAACGAAATGGTTTTAACGGAGCAGAAAAAACAGCTCTTGCTAAATGACGAAATTATAGCAAAAGAAAAAACCATACGCAAATATGTAGTAGCCGGTTTATGCATGTTGTTTGTTGGCCTGCTCATTGTATTTATTGCGTATACAAAATCAACAACTGACAGGAAGCTGATAAGGAAGCAAAATGAAGAAAAAGGTTTGCTCATAAAAGAAATACACCACCGTGTAAAAAACAATCTGGCAGTGGTTTCAGGCATACTGGATTTGCAACAGAGAGATTTAAAGGACCCGGTGTTACTGGAAACTTTCCGTGATGCCAAATCAAGGATTAACAGCATAGCGCTTGTTCATAAAAACTTATATGAGCAGGAAAATTTTGCATTGGCTAATGTGCAGGCTTATTTCGATAATTTGTACCGCATTATTTTTTCTACCTATAAGCCACGCGAAAAGAATATAACACATACCATTAATTGTGGCCAAACTCAAATGAATATTGATACATTAATTCCGTTGGCCTTAATTACAAATGAACTATTGACCAATACCTTTAAATATGCATTTACAGGTATGGATAACGGAACTATAACAATACATCTTGAGCAAGGGGCTGAGGGTTATGTATTCACTTATACTGACGATGGAGTAGGTTTGCTGGTACAGGCAGAAAAGAAAGAAGGCTTAGGTTTTAAATTGATTAAAGGTTTATGTAGTCAGTTGAATGGACGTTTAAGTATTCCAAAAACAGCAGTAGGCCTAACTTATATTATAGAGTTTAAAGGCATAGGTTAAACAAGAAATTTAGTATCCATAAGCTTAACCTTTGCTGTTAAGTATTTTTAAGGACAATCATAATCAATACTTTTTTCAGGTAAATTATCATATGAATGATAACTTAATATATTTGTCGAAAATTTAGCCAAAAATGAATGCGTTGCGAATTCTAATTGTTGAAGATGAGTTTATCATTGCAAGTAACTTAAAGATGATGCTGGAAGATTTGTGTTATTTGCCTTACCCTCCGGTGGGTTCAAAAAAGGAAGCCATAGAAGCATTAAATACGCTGGACGTTGACCTCGCTATTCTTGATATTAACTTAAGTGGTAAACAGGAAGGTATTGAAGTTGCCAAATATATTAACGAGAATATACGTATCCCGTTTATTTTTTTAACCAGCAATTCCGATAAAGCAACTATTAACGAGGCTAAATATACTCATCCTAAATCATATTTAATAAAACCATTTGCAGAAGAAGATATTTATTCAGCAATAGAAATGGCTATTGTTTCTTTAGTTGATGATGATAATGAAAAACTAAATATTTTACAGGATAGCTTTTTTATTAAGCTAGGTAATAAATATTTTAAAGTAGATATTTCAGATATTTTGTATTTTGAAGCTGATGGTAAGTTGATGAACATTTATACCATAACGGGCCAGAAATTTTCTATCAGGAGCAGTCTGGAGAGCTTACTGGTTCAATTAAAATCATACAGCTTTATACGCGTACACCGCAGCTATTGTATAAACACCAAATACCTGGAAGTAATAAATGGTGAACACGTAACACTAAATAATCAGCTTATTCCCATAGGAAGAAATTTCAGGGATGAATTATTGGCAAGTATCAAAACCATTAACTAAAATATTTTACTAATGTCTTTTATAAAAGGGACTGTTTCAATTATTTGGAACAGTTCCTTTTATTTTTTTCATGCCACCATTTTTGCTGTTTATACCCAAAAAAGTGCAGTTGGTGCCTAATTAATTATCAACTCAAAACAATTTTTTTAGTTAGCAAAAGCTAATACACTCATTATGAAACGTTTTTTACCCATTTTCTTTCTTGTCTGTATTACGTCCAGTGCATTTGCATTAGATGTAACATTTGGAGGAGTCAAGTTTAGGTCATCCTATGCTACAACCTCGGGAACTATTAACCAGTTCAGCGACTCTACCACCCTGAGTTTTGATACCGCTACTTTTAAAGGACTTTTGTTCATTAAGGGTAAGGTGTCAATAGATCCTTTGCAATATCCTTACTTCCAGGTAGGACTTGGAACAGGATATAAAATTTATGCTAAAATTGGTAACTCAAATACCTACCAGTTATTAGACTCCAGTAACAATACAAGTGCCTGGACAAATTTAGACGTAAGAGGCTTTTTCGATCCGGTTAATGGTTTTCCGCTGCAGGCAACAGCTGGTCCAACCATCAGCATAGCTTCCATTCAGTTCAGGCCTGTAAAAGTATTTTTTGAAAACAAACCACCGTCATCAGGTGCCAATCAAAGTATTATTGGTTTGCAGGGACAATTCCTAATGCCTGTAGATAGCGGTTCATCATTGGCATTGTTTAACTCAGGAACCCAAAAACTATATATAACAGATACCGGTAATTACGCACCCGGTTTTGTAACCAGCAGTAGCTCTAACACTTTGTTTGGTTTGAATAAAATGGTGTTTAGAAACAATGGTGGCTTAACTGTATCGTATAATGCTACCGGCAAAGTATTTGCTTTGTATGGTAGCATAACCGGTTTTATTCCTGATGATAGTATTGCTTACCCGGGTGATAGCATGAATATAAAAATAGGTAATTCAGCTGCTCCCGGCTTAATAGTTTCAGGAGGTACTTTTACAGCAATGACAGGTGCCGTGTTTGATAACTTTAAAATGAAGGCATTAAACATTGATCCGGATACTTTAAACATTGGTTATAATACCAGTACCAACAGGTACGAAGCTTATGGTAATATAACACACCTCTTAGAAATAGACTCCATACCCGGTAGTTTAGGTAATGCACTAAATCCGGGCCTAATTATAAACAATGGTAAGTTGAGCAGCTTTACCTCAACCGTTATTAAAAATATAAACCTTAAAAAACAAAAAATAGATCCTGATACATTTACTTTTAGTTATGATGCAGGCAAAAGACAATATAGCCTATATGGCGGCTTAACATTAATTATTGGTAAAGACTCTATGCACGCCAACCTTGGTTTCGCCAATGCACCGGGCTTAATTGTAAAAAATGGAAAGCTAAATTCATTCAGTGCCAGCATTACCCAAAATATAAAAATAAAAAACTTACGTATCAATCCTGATACATTAACGTTCAGGTACTCGCCAGACAATAACCAGTTTACTATGTTTGGTGGTTTAACATTGATGTATGCTGCCGATTCATTGTATGCTAACCTTGGTAATGCTAACAATCCGGGAATGATTTCGAGCAACGATACCATCCGCTCATTCAACGCATTTATTGCAGGGAATATTAAAATAAAAAAATTGCTGATAGACCCTGATACATTGGTTTTCTCTTATAACCAATCTACAGATAATTTTAAAAGCTACGGAAAGCTTAATTTTATTGTAGGTGCTGATACCATTGGTGCTAATTTAGGCGATACACTAAACCCCGGTATGGTGGTAAAAAACGATACACTTCAATTGTTTAATGCAGCTATAACCGGTAACTTTAAAATAGATAGTTTAGCCATTGACCCTGATACACTAATGTTGTCATACCAATCGGCAACCGATATTTTTTCTGCTTATGGAGGCATTAAGTTTTTAATAAAGAAAGATACCATCTATGCCGGTTTAGGTACTGTTAGCAATCCTGGTTTAATTATTAAAAATGATACTTTTCAATTATTACAGGCAAGCATAACAGCTAACTTTAAAATAGATAGCATGGCTATAGACCCCGATACATTAACATTTTCATACAACAATGTATCAGACCAGTTTTTGACTTATGGCGCTATGAAATTACTGTTGCGTAAAGACACCATCTATGCTGCGTTAGGTAACGCTACTAATCCGGGCATGTCTGTTAACAGCGGTTCCATCAGCTCTTTTGCGGCAAGTATTACAGCCAATTTTAAAATAGACAGCTTAACCTTAGACCCTGATACACTTACCTTAACCTATCAAAGAGACAGTAGCGAGTTTGATATATATGGCAATCTAAAAATGATACTGGAAGGCGATACCATTTTAGCAGCATTAGGCAATGTACTAAGTCCCGGTGCCGTTATAAAAGGAGGTAAGCTAAACCAGTTTAATACAGCTATCACAGGTAACTTTAAGTTGAAAAAAACTATGTTCGACCCTGATACTTTAACCTTTGCTTATAACAGTATCAATGAAAATTTTGGTTGTTATGGAAACTTAAAAGTATTAACCGAAAATGATACCATTGCTGCTTATTTGGGCACCGTTAGCAATCCCGGATTTTTAGTAAATAATGGGAAGTTGGTATCATTAAATGCAGGCGTTACTGCTAATTTCAGAATAGATAGTTTAACAATAGATCCTGACACGTTAACGTTTACCTATAATACCGATAGTAGTCAATATACGATGAGCGGAGGTGTGAAACTGATTATGGAAGGTGATACTCTTAACGGTAAACTTGGCGATAGCTTTAACAAAGGAATGGTAATAAGCAACGGGCAACTGACAGCATTCTACACATCGTTTACAGGTAATGTAAAAATTAAAAAACTAATGTTAGATCCGGATACTTTAGTAATTAGTTACGACAGACCTTCTGACCAGTTTTTGTCATATGGTAATCTGAAAATTTTAAGTACCAGAGATACCATACAGGCACAATTAGGCAATGAGCAAAATCCCGGAATGACCATTAATAGCGGCCAGTTGAGTACATTTAGTTGTGGTATAACCACCAGTTTTAAAATAGATAGCCTAACATTTGATCCTGATACACTAACTTTCTCCTATAACAGGACACAGGATAATTACAGTGCATATGGTAACCTTAAAATGCTTTTAGAAAGCGATACCATATTGGCTACGTTAGGTAATGTTACCAGTCCCGGAATGGCGTTTATAAACGGAAACTTAAACCAGTTCAATATAAGTACTACCGGTAACATCAGTCTAAAGAAAGTTACTTTCGATCCGGATACATTAACCATTGCTTATAACAAAGACAGTTTATTGTTTAAAGCCTATGGCAACATGAAGGTGCTGACAGCTAAAGATACCATTGTCAGCGTTTGGGGTAATGCCACCAGTCCCGGATTGGTCATTAACAATGGAATGCTTACTTCTTTAAACGGAAGCATAACAAGCAACTTTAGCATTGACAGTACATTATTTGATCCTAAGGATACATTAACCTTATTTTATGCAAGAAGCAACAATACCTTTGGCATATATGGAGGCGTACAAATATTTACCGAACACGATACCATTACTTTAAATTTGGGTAATCAAACCAATCCTGGTTTAGCCATAGGAAATCGAGCCATACAAAATATAAATGCAGACATAACCAATAAATTCACCATTAAGAAAATGTTGTTTGCGCCCGATTCACTTACATTGGTTTACAATAAAGACAGCGCTCTTTTCAGCATATTCGGAGCTGTAAAAGTATTAACCAGTAAAGATACCATTTATACCCGTTTAGGTAATGCAAGCAATCCCGGCTTACTCATTCAAAAAGGGCAGTTGCTTTATTTAAATGCAGGCATAACAGCTAATTTTAAGATAGATAGCCTGCAGTTTGACCCCGATACTTTAACATTAACTTATAACCGGACAGCTGACCAATATGGCATGTACGGTGGCTTTAAAGTTTATTATGATGCAGATACCATTGCAGCCAGCTTAGGTAATCAAAATACACCCGGCTTATGGTTTTCAAACGGATTGATTCAACAATTCAATGCAGGTGTAAGTGGTAAGTTCAGGGTAAGAAAATTAGAAGTATTACCCAACTCCTTAACCTTTACCTATAACAGGGATAGTGCATTGTATGCCATGTACGGTACTGTAAGTGCATTGGTGCCAAAAGATTCTGTAAGTAAGGATACCATGAGTTTGTATTTAGGCAATCAGGCCACTCCGGGCTTTTTAATTAAACAAGGAAAACTGCAACAATTAAACGCGGCTATTACCACACGTTTTACTTTAAAAGGTGCTAATTTCAGACCATATAGTTTTGGAGTATCATTAAACATACCAAAAAGCCAATACGAGTTTTACGGAAGCTTAAACGTGTTAATGGCAAAAGACTCATTGCACAAAGATTCGTTCAATATCGGATTGGGTAATCAGGCTAGTCCCGGTATGATAATACGAAATGGAAGTTTGAACAGTGTGAATGCTTCAGTAACTGCAGCCTTTAAAGTAAAAGGCTTGAGTGTTACACCACAAAACCTAACCTTTATATACGACAGCGCGTCAGCACAATTTAAAATGTATGGCGGTTTAACCCTTGCTTATTCAAACGAATACATGAATGTGAAAATGGGTCAGCAAAAACCCGATAGTTCGTGGATTCCCGGTCTGGCTATTAACACCAAAACAGGTGCATTGGAATCATTGTTTTTCTCAACTACCGATACCTTCAGAATTAAAAAGCTACTGATAGCACCAACCAATTTAACATTGATATATGATAAAGACAGCGACTATTTTGAGATGTATGGAGCTGCTTTAGTTAAGTTAGATTCCAATAAAATTGCCATTAACATGGGTAATGCGCAAACCCCTGGTTTGGTTATTGATTCAGGACAAATTGAAAACATAAACTTTGGTATTACAGCCGATTTTAAAATTGGAGGATTTGAGCTGAAGCCAACCGACCTTACTTTCCAGTATGATAAACCAAAAGACCAATGGGAAATGTATGGCGATGTGAGTTTTATACTTGATAAAGATACCATCACAGCATTGTTAGGTAATGCGGCCAGCCCCGGTTTACTGGTACAAAACGGAATATTAACCCAGTTAAATATAGCCGTTAACTCCGATATAAAAATAGCTAAGCTTGATGTAAAAACAGATAGTTTAGGCGTTAAGTATGTTCGTACCAATTTACCCGGTGGGCATTATACAGAAACATTTTATATGTATGGGGGTGTAAGCTTTTCAGAATTATGGAGCGCCAGCGTAACTTTAAATACACCACAAAATCCTTATGGGCTGGAAATAGCTATAGACTCATTTGGCAATAAAACTTTAATTGTAAATGGCATAACCGCAGAGTTAGACCAGGCTTCTATAGGTGGTATTACCATCAAACAACTGAAAGCAACTATTAACAGGTTAGGGTCTGGCGACTATGATATAGATGCTATTTGCCAGGTTTCATTCCCGGCAGGTTTTGAAATAGATGGCGAACTAGAGTTTATCGATAACAATGGTTCATTCCAACTGGTAAAAATAAGTGTTGACTATACGGCCTTAGGCGATAACCAGGGAATAGAATTAGTAGGAGGCATTGCCATTACCGAACTGGGTGGCTCATTGGCTTATACTGATATTCCGGCTTCGTGTGTTAGCAAAGTGGTTACTTACGACTCTATACAAAGAATGGCAAGCTGGCCGTATAGCTATGTAAATTATGGCATAGTTAGTAGAACAGTTAGCACTTGTACACCTGAAACCCAGAATTTCCAGTTAACCGCAAAAGTAGCTTTAGATGTGGGGGGGCAGTTAGGTTTATTAGGCAAAGAAGTACAAATGGTGCGCAGTGTTGGAAACGTAACTTTAACCAAAGACTATTTAGATATAAATGATACCGTAGTATTAGGTGCATACAATGCAGGCAGCGGATGGCAGGGGGTAGTTACTGCCGGATTTGCCGATGTTAATCTGAACTGGACAACAGGTATATATATGGTTACGGGTGATATGAAATATCCACCTGCTGCTTCGCTGGTTGATATAAAAGCAGGGTTCTTGTATAAAACAACCGGACTTATTGATGCAGAATTAAATCTGGGATTGATTTTACCAACCTGGATACCGATAGTTGGTGGTGACCAATATGCCAGTGTAAACGGTATATTCAGGTATGCTAAAACAGATCCCAACAATAGTTATGCAGGTGGTTGGGTTACCTATAGCTATCCTTCTATTTGCAGTAGTGGTCCTCACTGGTGGGACGATTATCCTTGTTTGCAATCAGGTGAGATTGGAGCCGGTTACTTTTTTGGAAATGGCAGCACCAGGGTATTATATTCAGGTGATGTAACTAATTTACAAAACACAGTAACCAACGATGGATTGAAAAAAGCAGGTACCAGCTTCAACAATATCATTGCTTCTTCAAAATTTAATTTAGATGGAAGCAGTTCAAGTGCATTAATTAAAATTATACCATCAGAAAAACTCGATATTTTTGAGAAACGCAATGACTCTATAATAGAACGCGTACAGGTTGCTATCATCGGTCCGTTGGGCACACAAACACAATTGTCATTTTACTATCGGAAAGACGACCAATCGCAACCTGATATAGTAGATAACCTAATGGCTTTAGATAGTATTTATAAAGACTCTACTCCGTTTATAACAACCATCATCAGTTCAAACGGTAACAGGGCAGGTGAGGCATTGCCTTCTGGCGAATACACTGTACTGTTAACCTTAGACAGTGGCATGGTAAGCAAAGACTTTAACTTCACTTCTCAGGTTAACCAGTTCTATCCGAAACCAGGTGCAACCGTTTTAGTAAAAAATGCTAGCAATATAATTAAACAGGGCGAAAACTTGGAGTTAGAAATAGGCAGCTTGTTAAATGTAACCAACGATACATTACAACCAAAAGTTTTTGTGTATTACGATGAAGATACAACTGGTTATGATGGACACCTGTTTGGCACATATCCTGTTAATGCAAACGAGAATACATTGGTAAGCCTTGCTCCGCATGTTGATTCAGTGGTGGTAAAATACGATACCATTATAGTAAACGGGCAGAAAGCAATCAATAAAATTAAGAAACCAATGTTTATGCCAAACAAAACTATTTACACTTACTGCAAACTGGAAGATGGTATAAACCGTCCGGTTAAATCAAGCTATACATCAGCCATTAATTTTGTGTTTCAACCCAATACAAAACTGTTAATAGGAGGCGGCAAACCTTACGAGTTAAATTCAACTAGCGATTCATTATACATAAAAATAAATACCGATTTTGGTAATAATACTTTAAGCAATTATTGGATAACCGTTTATTACGATTTTGACAGCAATGCCAGAACAGGTGTGCCTATTAAGAATATGAGTCACATCAATGCAAGCCAGTTAAACAGCAATGGCTATTGGTTTAAGCCGCCATTCAATAAACTAAAAAGTGTAGAAAGAGTATTTTTCTATGCCATTGTTACGGACTCAACAACCGGTTACATGTATAAATCGTATAACAGCGCTCCATATTTGTATGGTAATAACCTGCATATAAAATATGTGTATGGCGATAAAAACCAAACACCCGCAGCAGGTATAAAAGTAGCTATTGATAAAAACGGCAACAACAAATTAGATGGGCATGAGTATGCACATAAAACAAACAGGAATGGCGTTTTTGAATTGTCGGTTGATGCACCAGAGGTTGATATAGTAACCAAAGTAAGCAAGCCGTTAGAAGGTTATACCGACTCTTCCGTATTAAACCAGATACATACCATCAGTGCAACTACGACCAACATAGTAAAAATTACTATTAACCACCCAAGTATTAAAGGTAAAGTTACTGATACATTAGAAAGAAGCAAAACTGGTATAAGAGTATATGCTGACTTAAATAAAAATGGAACATTTGACCAGGGAGTTGATATAAGTACTTTAACCGATAAAAACGGAGAGTACGCTTTATTAAATGTTTTTGGTGACGATATTTTAGTGAAAGCCGATTTAGAAAATACAAGTTATAACCAATTTGTAGCATCGATTCAGCCTTTAAATTTTAAACCAAACAAATTTCACAATATTAATTTAAAACTAAAATGAGAACTATAAAGTCAATTATAATATTGGTTATAATAGCAACCGGCATAAATGCCTTTGCACAAAATGCATATTTTAAAACCACACCATCCAATATAAGCGCGAATGATGGATTTGGCTGGGCATTATCATTAGATGGGAACAATGCAGTAGTAACCGCTGCAAGAGCCGATGGTATATCGGCCGACCAGGGGGCAGCATGGGTTTATAAAATAGTAAACAATACCTTAACCGCTCCGCAACAATTAACACATCCGTCCAATCAGTCGTACGCACATTTTGGAAACGATGTAGCCATTGAAGGAAGCAATTTAATAGTGAGTGCTTACGGTGCAAACGATAAAGGTGCACATGCAGGAGCCGTACACTATTATAAGTTTGATGGCACCAACTGGAATTTTGTACAAACCCTGTATGCATCGGACCCTAAAAAGAATGATCATTTTGGTTTTAGTATTGATTTAAGTGGCGATTTATTAATAGTAGGTGCACCCGGTATACAATCAAAACACCATAAAGGAAAAGCCTATATTTTTAAGTTACAAAGCAATGGTCAGTGGAGAGAAGAAAAAATATTAACACCTAAAAAGGTAAGCCCTAAAAGTGCTTTTGGCTGGGATGTAGCTATCAATGGCAGCAATGCTGCTGTTTCAGATGTGTATGCCAATACAACCACTTTTCAAACAGGTTCAGTTGACCTGTTTACCCTGAGCAATAGCCAATGGACTTATGAAACATCGCTTGCTCCGGACGATGCAGAATCAAAAGGAAATGAAATGTACGGTTGCAGTATAGATTTGGATAACGGAACCATTGCCATAGGGGCAAGCCGTTCTACTGGTATAGGTATGCAAAATGGAAAAGGAACTTATACAGGAGCCGTATTTGTTTACAAAAAAATAAATACAAACTGGCGTTTAACTGGTCGTTTAACAGGCGATGCAGCATCTAACGATAATGACTTTTTTGGTGCCAATGTAGCTCTGCATAAAGATGCATTGGTAGTTGGTTGCAGCCAGGACGATTTTATGGCAAAAAATGCAGGCTCAGCTTACGTATTTATATTTAAAGGAAACAGCTGGTCACAGGTAAATAAATTCTTAGCAACTGACGGTGGCGAAAATGATTATTATGGTTCGTCAGTGGCTATTAACAACAAAACCATTTTAGTGGGCGCAAGGCTTGGCGAAGACGATTCTACCAAAGCCGACCACGGCAATGTTTATTTACATGCCGATATAAATATTCCGCTTAACTTTAAAGAAGTGGGGCAATCTGAATTGACTATGAATACGGTAAGCGTACAACCCAATCCGGTGGAAGACCACTCAAAAGTAGTTATCAGAACCAAAAGTATAATAGAAGTAGTTTCCGTTTATCACATCAATGGAAAATTAATGGGTGTATTGAATAAGAGAGAAACAATTGGCGAAGATGAATATAGTTTTCCGCTTGATTTAAATTTACAAACAGGGATGTACATAGTAAACGTTAAATTAAATGATGCTACCTATAATTTTAGGATAATAAAGAACTAATTATAAAAGTAATTTTTTTTGGGTGTTGTTTCAAAATTTGAAATAACACCCCTTTTTTTAGTGCCCAAAATTTAGCTGTTCATGCCCAAAATTTGGTTGTTGGTGCCATTTTAGGGTAGTTCTTAGAGTCTTTTTAAATATTTGGGCCTCAAATTTAGGGTTCATGAAAAACTTAATACCATTTTTATTATTGCAAAAAGCAATGAAATCAAGTTTTTTACTCTTGATACTTCTTTTCATTGCCACATTCACTCCCGTAAAAGCCATTAATTTTATTCCGGCTAACCACATTTCAAACTCCTATACCGATTGTGATGGAAGGGTAAATATGTCGTTTGTTGTAGCCGATTATGATGGTATAAACGATTTTACAGACCATGCTGAAATTTACTATTGGAATGGAACGTCATACGTTCAAATTTTCAAATTGGTGTATGGATTATCAGGCGGATGGGTCGGCTTTGGCGTAGATGGAGAACTTTTTTCCTATCAAAATCAAAACGGGGCAAATATTTCAGTGAGTACCCGAACATCTAACGGAGGCGACCTGTGGTGGGTTGACTTGGTTTGGAATAATATTCCTCAAAATGCCATACAAAGTTCTTTTTTGAAATTACGTTTTAATGGATTTTATAATGGAGATGGTAGCGATCCTGAAGTAGACTGGGGAAACGAAGACCGAACCATGTTTTTACCCAATGTGCCTACTATTACAGGATTTAATGCTACCAACAAACAAGAATGTAATCAAATTACATTGAGCTGGAATAATCCAACGGGCACTTGTACAGCCAATTATCAAACAGAAATTTATAGAAACAATGTGCTGATTGCCACCAAAGTTAATGGTATCACAAGCCATATTGATAATGTAGGTTTGGTTCGAAATACAGATTATAACTATAGTGTTAGAATAAAACAAAGCAACACCAATGTAAGTACCTATTTTTTATATGGAAACAGCAGTACATCCGTTGGCAGGTTAATTGATTTTCCATTAGCCCCTTCAGGCTTAACTGCTACTACTGATAGGTGTGATGGAAAAATAATAGTAGATTGGAGTTGGAACGATGTAAACCCGGAAAATGGTTTTTATCTGGAGCGTTCACTGAGCAATACCTTTTCCAACCCAACAGGTACTGTTTTGTCAGGCGATAAAAGAACTTACTCTGACATTGATATTATAAAAGGTGTTAATTATTATTATAGAATAAAAACCAGAAACCAGTGTTATAATCCTAATATAACAATAAACAATCCTGGCGAATCCGTTTTTTCAACAAGCGTTATGGGGGTAGCTCCTGCATTACCAGACAGGCCAACCAATGTGCAGGTAATTACCGACTCAGTACTCAATACATTTACTATTAAATGGAAAGACAATAGTAACTTTGAAACCCAGTATCTGGTAGAACGCACTGCTTTAGGGGGAGGAGTAAATACCTTTGAATTAGAACCCAACGATACCATGTACATTGACAACTCACCTGCGTCATGTACCAATTATTTATTCAAAGTAAAAGTATACTCTGCTTGTGCAACTACAGGTATTTCATCGCAGGGAAGTGTGCCTGCTTTACTTACCCCCAATTTAGCTAATACCTTCGACAATGGAACCAATAAAATAAAAGCATCAAAGGGATATTACTCCGATAGGATAGAGTTAAACTGGAACAACAGAAATACGGCCCAGTTAAATCAGTTCAGGGTGTTTAGAAAAATTCAAGGCTCTAATGCAGATTCTACATTGATAGGAACTGTAAATGCAGGCTCAGGATTATATATAGACAATACAGGGGTAGCAGGTGTTATGTATAAATACACTATTATAGGTGAAACCCAATGTGCCGGAACAACCAAATATACCAATACATCCGAAGATGTAGGTTTTCGAAGCCCATCCGGTTTGATTAACGGAAGCATTACTTATGCAGGAGGCTTTGCTGTAAAAGGAGTAAAAGTAAGCGCTGTAAATGCAAGCGGTTCCAAAGGTTCATCCATGTATTTTGATGGTATAAGCGATGTATTAACAGTACCTCATAGCGCTTCTTTAATGCCAGGTAGTGCATTAACTATTGAATCGTGGGTTAAACCTGTTAGCCGAAAAAGTTTTAGCATAGTTTCAAAACTGAGTGGATTAAACGGTTACAGGTTATCGTATGATAGTTTAAGCAATGCAGTAGAGTTTTATATTTACGGTAACAGTACTACAAAAAAACTAAGTATAAGCAATCCGTTTACTACCTTTAACCAATATAACCAGTTAACAGCAACCTTTGCTTCCGACTCACTTAAACTATATATCAATGGTGTGTTAAAAGGCTCATTAGCCAGCGGTAATACCACCTTAGGATTTAATAATTCAAACCTATACTTAGGAGCTATGCCAAGTTCCAATATCTATTTAAAAGGCTATTTAGATGAAGTACGTATTTGGTCTATTGCTAAAACAGCCGATGATATCACCAATGATTTTAACAGAACTGTTAATCCGGATAATAATGGTTTAGCTGCATACTGGACTTTTGATGAAAGAGTAAATGGAATTACCCAGTTTTTTGATAATTCAAATTTTAATTACGTTTTTAACGAAAACCATGGAACCATCACTGGTGCTTCATTCAGCGACTCTATTCCAAGTACCAGCCAACTTTCATTAGCCAGTTATACTGATGAAAATGGTTATTACAGCATAGCCAACGTGCGTTATTCAGGTATCGGGCAAAACTTTACCATAGTACCAAGTTACGCTACTCATAGTTTTTCGCCAGTATCGCGTGCTATTTTTATAGGTGATAACTCGCAAATTCAAAATGGAATAGACTTTACCGATAATTCAAGTTTTGATTTTACAGGTAATGTAAACTATGCCGGAACCTCTTGTCCGGCTTCAGGAGCTAATATATATATTGACGGCAGTATTGTAATACAGGCAGGGTTACCTCTAACCGTTGCCGATAATGGACAATTCAGTGTAAGAGTGCCAATAGGTAACCATGTAATTAGTTTGGCACAGAACAACCACGTATTCAGTGCAGGAAGATTTCCATCTACCGGCACCTATAATTTCCAGTCTCCGGTTACAGCTTTCTTTACTGACTCTACAGTGTTAAAAGTAGTAGGTCGCGTAGTTGGAGGAAACAGAGAATTAAACAAAGTGGCAGGCTTAGGAAGGTCTAAAAACAATATTGGAAAGGCACAATTTACTTTTGCTTCAGTGGGTCAATTTGGATTGAACAATTGTAACACGGCAAATATTATTACCAATGATTCAACAGGAGAATACACCGCTTATCTGTTCCCATTACGTTACAATATAAATGGCCTGAAATTAGTTAATAATCCTGATTTAACATTGTTAACCAATTCCAGTTTAAACAATCCCAACATATTAGATTTAACAACTATTCCTGGTTTGATAACAGTAGTTGATACCTTTAGAAATGGTAGTATAAGCAGAGTAGATCAAACAAGTTATCATAAAAGATTGGACTTTAAATATTTTGTAGCACCACAGATTTTTGTTACTAAACAGCAAACACCTTTTGATACCTTAGTAAATGATTTTATTGGGGAAAGCACCTTAAGGGCAGATGATACTACTATTAACGTTAGTAATAATGATTTGGGTTATCCGGTTTTTGTGCAAAGCAAATATTATAGTGGTAAAGTTAAAGTAGTAGAAATTTATAGTAATGCTGATAAAAGCCCTTCTGATCCGCTAAGATTTGACAGAGTCC
>CAYTWI010000045.1:0-27110 GCA_964442045.1 uncultured Bifidobacterium sp. | reverse complement strand
GCTTTACCTAACGGAAAAGACAACATACTTTTATGCAACAGGTTTTAATATGGCAAGGCTTTTAGACAAGTTAAAAATACAGTATAAGGAAAGACTTTTCAAAGAAGGGAAATTAGCAATGGAAGACATACTATCCGAACAGCAAAACGGTAAGTAATACTCTGCTAGCGCGAACGTCCGCTCGTGCCAATTCTTAGCTGCAACAAGCTTGGGAATCTTAGCGGTCAGTGTAAAAGTTGACACTGCAACTATAACTAACAGACAAAAATATAATATAACTAAAAACAGAAATGGCAACAGATAAAATTTTAGAAAAGACAATCAGTATCAATGCACCTACTTCAAAAGTTTGGAACGTTTTAACAAATCCCGACTTGATTAAAGAATGGTTATTCGGGACAAATGTTATTTCTGACTGGAAAGTGGGGGCTTCAATTCTCTTTACAGGCAATTGGCAAGGAACAGATTACGCAGACAAAGGAACAATCTTGAAATTTGACATTGACAAAGTTTTTCAATACAACTATTGGAGTGGCTTTTCAGGTTTGCCAGATAGCCCCGAAAATTATTCAGTAATAACATTTGAATTAACGGCAAAAGACAACACAACCACATTGACTTTAACACAAAGCAATTTTGCAACAGAAACTGCATACAATCATTCAGACAAAAATTGGGAAGTAACATTACAGTTAATGAAAAAAATAATTGAAATATAAATAACGACTATATGAACAGATACATGGATTGCCCTCGCTGGCGCGAGCTTATCGCTCGTGTCAATTCCATTTAACCAATTCCATGCACTCGTTGGCATAATGCAAGTAAGAATATGCGCAAGCCTCAGGCTTTAAATAACCATACACCTATATAAATCACTATACAGAAACAAAGCAAGTTTTTTGTGATGTAGAATAATAAAATATTTTTGTTGGCGATAATAAAAAGTAAGACCAGTCCATCTAAGAATAAATAAATTGGTCGGATAAAATCATATAAGTTAGCAGTAATTATAACAACCAACTACAAGACACAAAATTAACCACTATATGAGTAACAAAAACAGACAAAATAATCAATCTCCAGGCACCACAAACCTGAAGGGCGTACTTTGGGTAATTGGTGTAATTGCATTTATAATATTTGCTGTAGTGGCAGCTACAGAAGACTACTCAGAAGGAGAACGAATAGGATTTATTACGAAATTTTCCCGCAAAGGACGTTTTTGGAAATCATGGGAAGGAGAATTGAATTTAACACAAACAGGAATGAACACAAGTTCTTTGTTTGACTTTTCCATAGACAATGACAATGAATCATCATCTGTGATATCAATGATTGACTCCGCTGTAAATAATGGTTGGAAAGTAAAACTCACATATCATCAGACATATTTTAAAAATTGGTTAAGTAATAGGGGCGAAACAAACTACTTTATAAAAGGCATTCAGATTTTAGACAAGTCAACCCTTGGTAGCGATAATACAAATCAGGTACAAGGGAGAGTAATTGATACAGTGTATGTAGTAATAGATAAAAGTGAGTTATACAAAAAGAAATAACTACAGCCAACAGCACCGTTGCAATAGGATGGGTTTTGTGTTCCGCAAATAGTTTGTTGGTTAAAGAAAATAAGCCCTCGTATAAACATTTATGGTAAAAATAACCACCTTCGCCAAGCCCGAAAACATTAACTGAGATTATAAATAAACCTTTAAAAAATGAAACAATTTTTGACATTATTATTTTTTGTGACGGCACTAAATCTTTACGCACAAAATGTGCCCTACGAAAAACAGAATATCTATAAAACAAAATTTGATGATGCAATACCTGTGTTAAATGTAGCGACATTTCATATGGGCGAAACTTCTGACGCAAATTCAACAGATTTTGATGAAAACGACAATAAAAATCAGCAAGAAATTAAAAAATTAGCTAAACTATTAGCTGAATTTAAGCCAACAATAATTGTTATTGAAGATTTGCCTAAAAATGATAGTTTAAGACAAATTTCATATTCGGATTATCTAAAAAATCCAAAGAAAAAATTTCATAACCCTGATGAAATAGAATTGTTGGCTTATGAAATTGGAAGAATAAGCGGAGCAAAAAAAATTTACGGAATTGATTTTAAAGAAAGCTATAACTACAACATAAGTGTTACAAATAGTGTAGACACCAGTACATTAAATAAATATTCGAAACTAAGTGATGAAAATGATGCGAAAAACCCAGAGAAGGGAATTCCTTTTTATGAATTATTCAAATTGAATAATCATCCTCAATATTTGGAAAGTCTTATAAATTTTAATGCCGATTTGTTGTTATATAATTCAAGTAAAAATAATTCTGAAGGTGCAAATGAAGCAGGGAAATTTTACCATAGAAATTTAGTAATGTTCTCTAATCTCAATCAAATTCCTGTTGACAAAAATGACAGAATTTTTATATTAATGGGCGGAACACATACTGCATTCTTTATGGATTTTTTGAAAAGAAGTCCAAAATTTAAACCTGAAAACACATTTGATTACCTAAAATAACTACAGACAATAAGCACCCGCTCATGCCAATTCTATTTAACCAATACTCGCCCACATTCCACAAGAGAACACATACTATATTACATCAAAAAAGCAGTAGTACAAACACCGAAACCAAATACCAGTTTAAGCACAAAAGTTTATAGCTAATAAAATGGCCATTTATAACTTACTGTACCAAAAATTATATTCGTATAAGAATAAAACCTAAAAACAATTAAACTAATAAGTACTAAGCCCCCATTTTAATAAAACAAATCAATAAAAATGACCTATAAATACTTATCATTTAGTATAGCAATAACATTCATTTCTTTTATTGTTGGAATGGCCATTAATGCAGTATTGAAAAAAACAAAATTTTACAGTCATCAATTATCCAACCTTAATTTTATAAGAAGTGAAAAGTTGAACAAATACATAGGAGTTAGCATTGTTAAATGGATAGTTAAAAATACTCCATTTAAATACTTTAATCAAAAACTTAAACTTAGCAATAAAATACAAAAAACCGACTTGCAGTTACTGCGTAACGAAATGACAAGTTCAGAAATTGACCATTTAATAGGATTCATTTTTGTAACAATTTTTGCCTTGTTAAAATTTTATAAAACTGAATGGCTATTTGGCTTAACAATTATACTAGTGAATATATTGATGAATTTAAATCCATCTTTATTACAACAACAAAATAAAAGACGAATTGACAAATTAATAAAACAGTGCTAGCTAACATCAGTTTAGCTCTCGATTGGTGCTAGCGTCCTTCTTAACCAATTACCTATCAATCCAAAGTAAAAATCTCATTTTATGACAATACCCAAAAATAAAGACGAATTACTGATAGCAATAGCTGACAACTACAAAAAGTTAACAACCGAACTTTCTACCATTCCGATTAATCAAACAGAAAAAAAGGAACTGGAAGGACATGCAAAAAACACTTTAATGAGTATCAATAATCTTATGGCTTACCTTGTAGGTTGGGGGCAGTTGGTGTTAAAGTGGAACGACAAAAAAAGCAGAGGACTTGACGTAGACTTTCCGGAAACAGGTTTTAAATGGAATGAACTTGGAAAACTTGCACAAAAGTTTTATAAGGATTATGAAAAAGATGATTTCAAAACCCTTAACACAAAACTTGATAAAACAACAAGGGAAATACTGGAATTAATTGAAAGTAAAACCAACAATGAACTATATCAAACAGCTTGGTATGACAAGTGGACATTAGGCAAAATGATACAACTTAATACTTCCTCGCCATTTAAAAACGCAAAAGACAGAATACGAAAATGGAAGAAAACGAAGCAACTTAATTGACAAAAAGGTAGTTTCTAATATCCCACTCCCCCTGCAGGTGTGCGTATCCACCCATTTTCCTTGTGTGCCATAATACATCCTATTCACTCCACCTTGGCGTGAGCGTGCGGCTCGTGTCAACTCCGGGCCTTTAACCGGCAGGGCATAAAAACTTTATCCCTTAATTATTCTGCCATCCTCCATCTCAATAATCCTATCCGTACGTGCGGCAAACTCCTGGTCGTGTGTAACAATTAAAAGCGTTTGTTTAAACTCGTGAGCCAGCTCCTTAAAAATATCAAACACCACCAAACTGTTTTTCTTGTCAAGGTTACCCGTTGGTTCATCGCCCATAATAATAAGCGGGTTATTGATAAGCGCACGCGCTATAGCAACCCTTTGTTTTTGCCCGCCCGATAGTTGGTTAGGTATTTTCAAAGCCTCATCCGCAATACCCAGTATTTTCAGTTTCTCCATGGCTTCATGCTCAATTTGCTGGGCAGGCAGTTTACCCAGTTTCATGGCAGGCAACATTACATTTTTAAGCACCGAAAACTCATTAAGCAAATAATGAAACTGAAAAACAAAACCAATTTTTTCATTTCTGATCAAAGCCAGCTGGGCCTCCTTTTTGTTCTTTACACTTTCCCTGTCAATCAACAAATCACCCTCATAATCTGTATCCATAGTAGAAAGAATATACAGCAGTGTAGACTTACCACAACCCGATTTGCCAATGATAGAAATGAACTCGCCCTGCTTAATAGTAAAGTTGATACCCTTTAAAATTTCAATGGTTACAGGGTCGTGAAAACTTTTTGATATAGCCTTAGCCTCAAGTACAGTGCGCATCATGTTATTTACCTCTGATAATAATAACAGGATCAATTTTACTAGCCTTACGGGCCGGAAACAAACCTGCCAAATAAGTAGTTACAATAGAAAACACCCCGCCAATAAAATAAAACTTAGGATTGTAATTAATAGGATATGTTTTAATAGTAGGCAAGGCTGCCGTATTAAAAGGAATTTGGTCAATAGTAGCCGAAAGCCCGAAACCAAAAACAAGCCCCAGTACACCACCAAAAATGCCAATACTTAAAGCAATGGTAATAAAAATATTCTTCACATCGCTACCCGCAAAACCCGTAGCCTTTAAAATAGCAATAGAGTCCATTTTCTCATAAATCATCATGTTTAAAATATTGTAAATGCCAAAGCCGGCCACAATCAGTAAAGTAATACCCACCGCATACGATATCAGACTCCGGATAGAACTACCTGTTTCAAATTGCGAGTTAGCCGTTTGAATATCTTCTGCATCCAGTTCAAACAAGTTTGCATACTCCTTAGCCATAGCGGGAGCCAAAAGCATATTATTTAACTTAACCTGAATATCCGTAACGTAATTACCCGGCATGCCCAGTAACTTTTGCGTAGTAGTAATAGAAGCATAACTCTGCACCTTATCAATTTCCTGCAAACCTGATTGAAAAAAACCAACCACCTTTAAAGGAAGCCTTTCTCCCTTAGCCGTAGTTACCTGAATGACATCGCCAATATTGGCCAGCATTTTATCAGCAGCACCTTTACCCAAAATAATACTGTTGGGCACTTGCTTTAAATCAATAAAGTTACCCGCAGTTACATAATCCTTAAAAAAGAAAAGTTTGTTCTCTGCCTCCACATCAATGCCATTAATAACCCCTGTTATATCAACCGCACCCACATTGTAAAAAACCTGAGCCATAATTTTAGGGGCAAAACCTGCTACACGGGTATCATTCCGTAAAGCATCCATAATAGCATCACTATTATAAATAGCCACACGGCCACCATTAGGCTTAACAGAGTGTACAAAATTATAGTATCCTTTAAACGCTGTAGCCATATCAATAGGCTGCTCCCTACTCGCTTTTATTTCATTAAACAACTTAATATGCGGAGTCCTGTTCAAAATAAGGCCGTCAAGCAAGTCGTTTAAACCCGTCATAAAACTGAGCAGTGTTATAAACATTGTAATACTAAAAGTAACACCAATAGCTGCTACCAGCGTTTGTTTCCACCTGGCCAGTAATAACGACTGTGCAATTTCAACAATTAGTTTAACCTTCATTTAATAGGTTTGGTTATTTCGTCCGTTAACTGTAAACCACTTAATATCTCCACCTTGTTATAATCCATCAGGCCTGTTTTTACCAATACCTTATCACCTTTACCATTCAATACGTAAGCATCATCCATTAAAAACGAACGGGGAATAGTAAGCGCATTCTGTTTTGTTTCAATAACAATATTTGCTTCTACCGTTAAGTTAGGATAAAGCACAGGCGGTTTAGTTACAAAAGTAGCTTCTACCGTAAACGTTTTGGAACGCTCATTCATAATGGGATTAATTTGACTCACCCTTGCTTCAAAAGTTTGTTTTTTATAACTATCAAAACGAATAACCACCTTTTGCCCTAACCTGATTTTAGCAATATCATACTCATCAATTTGCAACGAAAGCAAAAACTCCGTAGCACTGCCAATAGTAGCAATAGCTGTTTGCGTGTTGGCCATTTCGCCCTCTTCCTTCAAAATAGCATACACCATTCCATCCATATCACTCTTAATTACAAAATCATTCTCCTGCTTTTCACTAATACGTAAATTATTAGCCGTTTGCTTAGCATTAAGTTCTGTTTGCTTCACCAAATCATTATACCTGAGGCGAGCCCCTTCGTAATTCGTTTTAGCATTTAAATAAGCAAGCTCACGCTGTTCCAATTCAACCCGCGAACCAATTTGCTGTTGCCATAAATTTTGCTGGCGCACATACAGCAAAGAGTCGTTCAATAATTTACTTTTAGCCAAGCCGATAGAAAGCTTCAGGTCGTTTAACTTATTAGCATTAAAGTTAGGGTTGGCATAAGTAGCTGCCAAAGCTGCGTTAGCCCTGTTAAGCTGTGCGTTTTCATTGTTTATAAACAACAAAGGCGCGCCCTTTTTTACCAGCATGCCCTCGTTAACTACTATTTTACTAATTAAGCCATTAACGGGCGCAAAAACCTGATACTGGTTTTTACTTTTAACAATGCCCGAAGCATAAACTGCTTCCGTTATATTTTCAATAGTAGGTTTTGCCCTTTCCAACTTATCTTTACAAGCCACAAGCCCACACAATACAAATACTAACAGCGATAAATTTCTCATCGTAATAATCAATTAAAATACCTAAATAATATACTCTTCGCCCTTAGCGGGAATAAGCACCTTTTTAAAGCCTGCGTCAAGTAATCTTTCCTTAAAATTTACCTGTGTGGCATATTCGCCATGCACCAAAAACAGCTTCTTCACGGCCTTCATATCCTGGCAACTTAAGTATTCAATCATTTCCTTGTAATCAGCATGTGCACTATACGAGTCCATAACAACCACATCAGCCTTTACTTCATGTTCCTCCCCAAATATTTTCACCAGCTTATCGCCATTCCTTATTTTACCACCCAACGAGTGCGGCTCGGCATAGCCCACAATTAATAAAGTATTATTAGGGTTACCAATATTATTAGCCACATGGTGTTTTATTCTGCCTGCTTCAATCATACCCGAAGCCGATATAATAATACAAGGCTCCTTTTTAGCATTCAATCTTTTAGAAGCCTCTACATCCTGAATATAGGTAAGTTTATCAAATCCAAACGGATCATCATCATGCTGCATATAAGCCAGAATACCCTCGTTAAAACACTCCGGATGATTGCGCATAATATTAGTAGCATTAATAGATAAAGGACTATCTACAAAAACATCAATTTTAGGAAGCAACTTTTTATGCGCCATTTGATCAAGCGCGTATACAATTTCCTGCGTGCGCCCCAGGCTAAAAGCAGGAATAATTAGTTTACCTTTTTTTACTACACAGGTATTATGTACCACCTGTAACAATTGCTCCTCACTTACCGAGTTATCACTGTGCAGCCTGTCACCGTATGTCGATTCGCAAATAATATAATCAGCCTGTTTAAAAGGCTCAGGATCTTTTAAAATAGAGCCGCCATAGCGGCCAATATCGCCCGTAAAACATAATTGTTTTATATGTTTACCCTCGGTATAAGTTAAATTAACGGCAGCACTTCCCAATATATGCCCGCTATCCGTAAAACACAATTCAACACCCTCACAAACCGTGTACATTTGGTTATAAGGAACCGCAACAAATTGCTGCAAACACCTTTCCACATCAAGTGAGTCATACAAAGGTTCAAGTGGTTTTTCACCCCTCTTAACACGCCTTTTATTAACAAACTTCAAATCACCTTCCTGAATATACGCACTGTCGCTCAACATTATTTTACACAAGTCAAGTGTGGCAGGCGTGCAAATAATAGGTCCGTTAAACCCGGCCTTAACCAGTCCCGGAATATTACCCGAGTGGTCAATATGTGCATGCGAAAGAATTAAATAATTAATGCTTAGCGGGTCAAAACCCCAATGCCTGTTTAAAGCCTCACCCTCGCTTCCCTTGCCTTGGAAAAAGCCACAGTCCAATAAAATTTTATCATTATGAACAGTAGTAAGTAAATGTTTACTACCGGTAACGGTTTGAGCAGCCCCTATAAATTGTACCTTCATGAAGAATTATACTTTGTATAACAAACATAAGCCAATTTATAAGTTAAAAGTACATAACCAAAACAACTTTTAATTGAAAACAATCATGTTAAAAACTGACTAAAGCAATTACCCTTTAGTCAGTGAACCTCTTATTGCTAAAAAGGCATTTTAATAGTTAAGCCATATATATACAAATCCTTACCCTTTATAATATCAAACGAGTAATTAAAAGTACCACTGCCTTCATACAAAAAACCAAACTTAAAAGCATTGTCAAAAGTTTTAAGGTCATTACTTTTCATTAAACCCGCCTGCAAGCCAAGCCAGCTTGTTTTACCTTTGTTTTGCGTATATAAGTTAAAAGCAAATCGCGCCTCGTAAGAGTTCACCAGCGATATACCTGTTATCTCACCTTGGTTAGTATTGGCAAAAGGAAAAGCAGTTAAACCCAAGCCCATTTTATATTTCGATACAGAATACTTATCAGTCAGCCTTAACCATATATCAAAGCCAAGAATAGGAGCCAGCGTATTACCCAATAAGCCCACTCCAAACGAAGGGTTTAGTTCAATAGCATCTGCATGGCCTCGTGTTTTACTTGCTATAGCATAACCATTCTCCGTATGAAGGTTAACTTTATACGAACGTTTTAATTCATTTTCCGCATTCTTATAAGTATAGCTAATAGCTTCGTTTAAACTGATAGCACCCAATATATTCTTTACCTCCTGTGGGTTGCTCAAATAAATCTCCATACGGTAACCACTTATCAGGTCATAAATATGGTATTCGTATTTAGGTAAGTCCAGTTGCAGGCGTTTTATTTCATAGCTAACATCCACCGAGTTATTATTATACTCGGCATTCTCCGCTTTCATTCTTCGCTTACCCGATTCATTAATAAAATAAAATGTTTTCTGCGCATCTACGGCCATCGTTTTATTAGCCCTTGCTGCTTCCAGGTCATTAATAAAAAGTGTTTTTAACGAGTCGGCCTTGGTATATTTCATCATGCCTTTAAAACCATTGCCAATAAATAAAATTTTATTGCTGCCCGTTAGTTTAATAAGCAAAGTATCCGTTGGAATTACTTCATTTTCGTTCAGGTGTACAAAGTACATGGCAGCCTGTTGCCCCAATAATACCGTTTGAGTAGAGGCAATAAATAGCCACACAGCTAAAAGCATACATTTTTTCATAGTTATAAAATTTGATTGTTGTTTAATTAATTTGTTTCACCAGGCCAAGGCCTGAGCCTTTGTTATTATTAACAGCAGCTGAATTGCTTTGCGCAGAAAAGCCAATTTTAAATTTAAATTTTTGTGAGGCTACTACATTCTCCATGGAAGTTTTAGCCGATATAATAGGTTCGTTAAAATCAATTTCAGTAAAGCGTTTGGCTTTAGCTGTTACCTGTTCTACCGCTGCTGTTTGCATTACTTTGGGCGAGTCAATAAAAGCCATAACAGGTTCCTCTGTAATAACTTCAGGTGTCAATACCACATTCATTTTTATAACTGCAGGTTTAGCCCGTAAATTCTTTTTAGTAACAGGTGTAATTATAGTTTTATTCACAGCCTCTTTTTTAGCTGCTTGCCTGTTGCTATTAAAACCAGTGGCAGGTTTTGCTGCCGGGGTAGTTTGTACCTGTTTAATTAAAAAAAGACCAACCCCGCCAAACAATAAAAGCAGTGCCGCAACAGAAGCCATTTGCCTTATATAGAACAACACTGTTTTTTTCTCTTGTTGTTTTACAAGTCCTGCCTCCAACAGCTCCCATTTGTTACCCAGGTTAGGCGTATAGCCATCAGGTAAAGTATCTACCGAATCTATTTTCTCTTTAATAATATTATTGCTATACATTTCCATAGCCATACTGTTTATGTGTAATTATATTTTTAAGCCTGGCTTTAGCTTTAGCCAGTTGCGTTTTGCTTGTACTTTCCGTAATGCCCAGTTCCTTTGCAATTTCCTGATGGCTGTAACCCTCCACAATAAATAAGTTCAATACCGTTCTGTAGCCCGTAGGTAGTTTCAAAATAGCATCAAATAAATATTGTGCATCTATCTGTTGCAGGTAAGCATCATCAAAAGCTACATCAGTTACCTCGTCAATATTTACCAGGTTAAAATTATTTTGCTTGCGTAAAGCCATTAAAGCCTCATTTACCATTATCCGTTTAAGCCAGAACATAAAGCTGTTTTCATGTTCCTGCTCAAAAAACTTTATTTGCTGAAATGCCTTTAAAAAACCCTTCATTACACAATCTTCCGCCTCATCAATCCGGTTTACATAACGCTGGCAAACCCTGAACATAGTATTGAACAACTGCTCAAACACCTGTTTTTGAGTAGCAGCATCACCTTGTTTTAAGCGTTTAATTTGTAAAGCGTTTAGTTGCATGTTAGGTTTTCTGTTTGCTTAAATGCGCTGCGCATTCGTAAAGTTGCCCGGTACCTGTAATTATATTGCAATTAACTGATTTATAGATAAAATATTTAACGCAACCAATCACATACCCGTAAAAAGAGGTATGTTGCCAAAAATAAAAAATGGATAACCAACCCGAAACAATACAAGCAAAGGAGTCAAGTTATCTCTATATCCGGGTTTCTACTATTAAGCATGCCGGCAATGGTTTATTTACCGCTATGCCCATTTATAAAAACGAGGTTATTGCTGTTTTTAAAGGCAAAATATTATCCGGACAGCAAGCCCGGCAATTGGCGCTGGCAAAACTAGATGCCTATTTTATTAATATGGTAAACGGCACCATTATGGATTCCCGAAACACCAAATGTTTTGCTAAATATGCCAACGATGCCCAGACCAAAAATAAAAACAATGCCCGCATAACACTTGACGAAAACAACAAAGTTTGTTTGCAGGCCCTGCGCGATATAGCCTTAGGAGAGGAAATATTTTGCAGCTATGGAAAAAGGTACTGGGCCCATTTCAATCAACAATAGAAAAAAATACTTCATTCAGGCATCCTATATCACTTATAAATTTGACTATGAGTATAAAACTAAAAGTTTTATTTTTATACCGCAAATGAAACCACAGGCATACCTATTTTTAATACTCTTTGTATTGTTGGCAGTTTCCTGCCAGCAACGCTATTGGTATAGGGCCGTAGTTTGGTCACATAGCAAACCCAATTACCCCATTAAAATAAAAATAATAAACGAAAGTCCGTTTTTTGTTTCCAAGCGCTTTGAAGATCAAATACAAAAAGCCTGTGAGCAACAATTGGCTAAATTGGGTTATATAGTAAGCAAGAAAAATCCAAAATACGAATTCAGCTTAGTAGTAAAGGTAGATTCATTTTACGTACGAGGAATAGGTCATGTAGGTGATTTTTATCGCAACAGCTATGCCTATAGCGGCAAAGTTTTATCCATTATGTTCGAGTGTTTTCTGATGGAACAAAAAAACAGGGGAAAGATATGGTCCAACGAAAACGAACTTTACTTTTTTAACATGGAGAACAGAGACTTACGCAGGAGTAAAGGCTTGGTGCGTTACATGATAAGAAGTGCCAAATAAAAAAGGCCGGGTTTGCTTAACCCGACCTTGTTATATTTTTAATTTAGCTATTTACTAATAACCAGCTTGCTTACCGCGTTTGTATTATCTGAAGCATTAACCAATTGCACAGTATAAATACCATTTTCCAAAGCTGACACATCTACTTTACCATTACCCGCCTCGGTATTTAAAACCAGTTTACCACTTACATCAAATACATATAAAGTAGCATAGGGCGCAGCAGCAATGTTTATTTCATTGGCAGCAGGGTTAGGGTAAATGCTCCATACTTTAGCCGCTTTAGCAACAGATTCAATACCCGTTGAAGCCTCCTCAAAAATATACTTTTCAGTAGCCTCCGTACCCCAGGTATTTTCATCAATGGCAGCATACCCGTAAGCAATAGTAGCCTTGTTTATATTATCATAAGATACGGCTATTTTACTGCTGTTTTTCCATACACCATTAGTGTCATGCATCAAAATAATTTCATTCAGTTTGTTATTGCTGGTATAGCTGCTTTTTTCTTTTACAATAGGGCCAAAAACATTATTGCTTGTATAACTGCTCCATATAGTATGTTGCACAATCAGGTTACTGCTATTGTATTCAAAAGAGTCAGTTTGGTCTATTTCCCAGGCATCAGCAGTTTCACTAAACGCACTCGCGATAATAGATTTTAATAAGCCCGACTCGTAATTATAATCAGTCCTGGCAACAGTATCACCACTTTGAATACCTAATTCAGTAATCAGTTTGCCGGAGTTATTATATATATAAGCACGTACATAGCTGGCATCGTTGACCACCACATAAATACTATCACTTGTTCTTACCCCATTTGTGTACATAAGTACATATACATAATTGTCAGTGTAATTAGTTGAAGTAGGGGAGTTGGTTGTTTGTACACTTATTTTTTCCAAACGGTTCTGGTTATCGTAACTGTAAGTGTATTTATTTTTATTGTAGTAGGTATTGCCATTGTAAACATTTTTTGCTTCCTCAAAAATGAAAGCAATGCGGTTGTTATTATCCAGTATAAAGCTATCCTTGGTCAGTTGTTCATCCTTCCAGTTAGCATTTACCCAATTGGCAGTTCTGTCAAGCAATAGGTAATCCATGTTAGGGGCTCTTTTCTTCACAAATAGTTTACTGTTAACCCATGCAGCGTTTGGGCTTGTTCTTACCTGCTTTAGAATATAAGGGTTTTCTTCTCTTAATAAATCCATCCCCGTTAAAGGCTCATCAAATACTGAAGGGAAAAAAGACTGAGCGTGTGTGTACACGTTTAACAGTGCAAGCGTACATAATAGTAAAAAGCTACGTTTCATAATGATATATTGTTTTTAATAAATTTGGGTATGAAACGGTAACCGTGAGATAAAGGTTACAAAAAAAACGGCCTGTAAAATGTTTTACAGGCCGTTTTTGTATAGTAGGTTATTATCAGTGTTAAGCGCTCAAAGCAGCAGCTCCACCAACAATTTCTGAAATTTCTGTTGTAATAGCAGCCTGACGAACCCTGTTGTATTCAATTTTTAATGCTTTCAATAATTCACCTGCATTATCAGTAGCTTTATCCATGGCTACCATTCGGGCTCCATGTTCTGATGCCAATGAGTCAAGCATACTTCTGAACAATTGTGTTTTTAAAATACGCGGAATCAATTCCAGTAAAATCTCTTCCTTGTTAGGTTCAAAAATATAATCGCTTTTCTTGTTCGACTCTTGTGCGAAATTAGCCGTGTTAATAGGTAAAAACTGTTCAGCAGTTAATATTTGCGTAGCTGCGTTTTTAAATTGGTTGTAAACAACCTCTACCGCATCAAATTTACCAGAGGTATAAGCATTTAAAATAAACTCACCAATAGCAAAGCTCGATTCTGCATTAGGCGTTAACAAAGCTTCTTTAAATGAGTCTATGTATCTTACATTTTGTTTAGAGAAAAAGTCGTGTCCTTTTTTTCCAATACCCATCACCGTTACATTACCGGCAGCTTTCTGGCTGGCATATTTTTCGTTAATGGTTTTGTTAGCCATTTTTATTACGTTAGCGTTAAACGAACCACAAAGTCCTCTGTCGCTGGTAATAACAACTACCAATACATTTTTAACCGGGCGGGCATCAAAATATACCTTCAAAGCATCAATATCAATACTATCAGTTAAGTTGGCTAAAATACCATTTAATTTAGTAGCGTACGGACGCATTAATGTAATAGCATTTTGCGCTCTGCGTAACTTAGTAGCCGAAACCAGTTTCATGGCTTTGGTTATTTGTTGCGTAGATGTAACTGACGATATCCTTATTCTTACTTCTTTTAAATTTGCCATTTTTATTTAGTTGATTGGTCAATAAGTTGATTGCGGTATTTGTTTAACCAACTTACCTCAATCAACCTATTAACTTTTTACTATTATTAACCTGTGTATTTAGCTGATAATTCTTTACAAACTTTTTCAAGTATGGCAGAAGCATCATCGCTTAAGTTACCTTTTTTCAATTCATCTAAAGTAGCTTTGTGTTTGCTTTCCAAGAAATTTAAAAATTCTTTTTCAAACTCATTTACTTTATTAACAGGTACGTTTGATAATAAACCTTTAGTACCTAAATAAATAATAGCAACTTGTTGGTCAACACGTAAAGGCGAGAACTGACCTTGTTTTAATATTTCTACGTTACGGGCACCTTTTGCCAATACCGATTTGGTAGCAGCATCTAAGTCAGAACCAAATTTAGAGAAAGCCTCTAACTCACGATATTGAGCCTGGTCTAATTTTAAAGTACCGGCTACTTTTTTCATTGATTTAATTTGAGCATTACCACCCACACGCGATACCGAAATACCTACGTTAATAGCCGGACGGATACCAGAGTTAAATAAATTCGACTCTAAGAATATCTGGCCATCAGTAATAGAAATTACGTTGGTTGGAATATATGCAGAAACGTCACCCGCTTGTGTTTCAATAATTGGTAAAGCTGTTAACGATCCACCACCTTTAACCAAGTGTTTAATCGAATCAGGAATATCATTCATTGATTGAGCAATAGAGTCAGTTGCATTTATTTTAGCAGCACGCTCTAATAAACGGCTATGTAAGTAAAACACATCACCAGGATAAGCTTCACGTCCGGGAGGTCTGCGTAATAACAATGAAACTTCGCGGTAAGCTACAGCTTGTTTCGATAAATCATCATAAACTACCAAAGCAGGTCTTCCTGAATCGCGGAAAAACTCGCCTATTGCAGCACCTGCCATTGGCGCATAAAACTGCATAGGAGCCGGATCAGATGAAGTAGCAGCTACGATAATAGTATATTTCATCGCACCATTAGCTTCCAAAGTGTTTACCACCTGAGCAACAGTTGATGCTTTCTGACCGATAGCCACATATATACAATAAACCGGTTTACCAGCTTCGTAAAATTCTTTTTGATTGATAATAGCATCTATACAAACAGCGGTTTTACCGGTTTGTCTGTCACCAATTACCAACTCACGCTGACCACGTCCGATTGGAATCATGGCATCAATAGCTTTAATACCTGTTTGAAGAGGTTCTTTAACAGGCTCACGGTAAATAACACCCGGAGCTTTACGCTCTAAAGGCATTTCATAAACCTCACCGGTAATAGGCCCTTTACCGTCAATAGGTTGTCCTAAAGTATTAACAACACGGCCAACCATACCTTCACCTACTTTTATAGATGCAATACGTCCTGTTCTTTTAACAGTGTCACCCTCTATAATAGAATCGCTCGAGCCTAATAATACGGCCCCAACGTTATCTTCTTCTAAGTTTAATACAATGGCTTGAACACCATTAGCAAATTCAATTAATTCTCCGGATTGAACTTTAGTTAATCCGTAAATGCGGGCAATTCCATCGCCCACTTGAAGTACAGTTCCTACTTCTTGCAATTCAACATCCGATTTAAAGTTGCTCAATTGCTCTCTTATAATTGCCGATACTTCGTCAGGTCTAATCTCTACCATACTGTTTTTTTTAGTTTATTTTGAGATATATGTGTTTAATAATTCTTGTTTAGCTTTACGCAATTTGCCGCTAATACTTGCATCGTACAAGCGATCCTCCATTTGTATCATTACGCCTCCTATTAACGAAGGGTCAATTTCCAGTTTAAGGTCAACATTTTTACCACTTTGTTGTGTTAAAAAGGCTTTTATTTCGGCTATTGTTTCAGCGTTTGCCTCTACCGCAGTTTTAACTGTAGCAGTAGCAATTTTTTTAATTTCGTTGTATTGAGTTACAAAACTTTCAGCTATTGATTCCAATAACATTTCGCGTTTTTTGCGTGTTATGATTTCAATGAACTTCATCGTTAATTTGTTGAAAGTAGCACCAAATATTTTGGTAAGTACTGCCATTTTCTGATCGCCTTTTACTACCGGGCTTTTCAATAAATTAGAAAGCTCCCCATTGTTGTGAATGGTAGAAAGCATTAATTTAATATCCGCACAAACTACATCTAGGGTATTTTGTTCAACAGATAAATCAATTAATGATTTTGCGTAGCGGCTTGATACTCTGAATTCAGACATATTGTTAGTTCAGTGTAATGTTTTTTAAATTATCGTTTATAAAAGCCTCTTGCTGGCTTCTGTCTTCCATTTTTTTGCGAAGCACTTTTTCAGCTAAATCAACCGTTAAAACAGCCACTTGTGTTTTTAACTGGTTCATGGCATTTACTTTTTCATTTTCAATAGCTTCTTTGGCAGATGCTATCATTTTATCGCCTTCTTGTTTGGCATCGCTTTTTGCTTTAGCTAAAATCTGGTCTTTAATTTCGTTCGCTTCTTTCAGCATTTTATCGCGCTCAGCTCTTGCTTCGTTTAATAAACGTTGGTTATCCGATTTTAAAGTCTCTAATTGTAAGCGTGCAGTTTCGGCTGATTTTAAAGCTTCATCAATACTATCTTCTCTCTCTTGAAGAGTTTTCATGATAGGTTTCCATGCAAATTTTCCTAAAAAGAAAAATAACAAGCCAAAAGCCAATGTACTCCAAAAAACTAATCCAATACTTGGGGTTACTAATTCCATTATTTTATATATGCTATGTTGTTAATTGTAAAATTAAAAAATAGCCCGATTTTAAAGTAAATCCAATCGGGCTATGTGCTTAATTAGTTAGATCCGTTACCTAACAAAGCTACCACCACTGCGAATAAAGCAACCGCTTCTACGAAAGCAGCAGCAATAAGCATTGCAGTTTGAATTTTGTTGGCAGCTTCTGGTTGACGAGCCATACCTTCCATGGCTGATCCCCCGATTCTTCCGATACCTAAGCCGGCACCAATTGCGGCTAAGCCAGCTCCGATTGCAGCGATACTTCCTGTCATTTTAGTTTAGTTTATTTTAAGTTTAACAATGGTTTTTTATTTTTTATTAGTGGTGTGCATCATGTTCAGGTTCTTGAACAGCCATACCTATGAACAATGCCGATAGGATGGTGAAAATAAACGCCTGAATAAAAGCAACCAGTAATTCGATGGCACTAATGAAAACGATTAATGGTGTTGCTACGGTTCCTACCAAGGCAGACTTGAATATAAAGGTTAAGCACACTAAGCTTAATACCAATATATGTCCTGCGGTAATGTTAGCAAACAAACGAATCATTAGAGCAAATGGTTTAGTAAAGATACCAATAATCTCTACAGGTATCATTAATGGATATAACCACCAAGGCACATGTGGTAAAAATATGTGACTCCAGTAAGTTTTGTTTCCATTTAAGTTTGTTATTAAGAAAGTAATAACGGCTAAAACCATTGTTAAAGCTATATTACCAGTTACATTAGCTCCACCCGGAAAAAACGGAACCAATCCTAAAATATTATTGAACCAGATAAAGAAGAATACGGTAAGTAAGTAAGGCATGAAATTGCTGTATTTAGCCCCTAAATTAGGTTTAGCAATATCATCGCGCACAAATATAATAATAGGTTCCAACCAGCTTTGTAAGCCTTTTGGTGAACCAATGCCTCTTTTTGCATATCCTTTGGCTACTACAGTAAATATAATCATTAAGCCAAAAACAGATAATAGCAAAGAGCAAACATTTTTAGTAATCGAAAAATCAAGTACGTTTTTAGAAGCAGCTTCGTCAACATTACCTGCAGCATCAACTACTTTTACTTTTTCGTGAATTAATTTATAAGTGTAGTGAGTACCTTGGTAGGCATCATGTCCGTGGTTAAAGTTACCGCTTGAGAAAAACTCAAAACCTTTATCAGTTTTTAATATAATAGGTAAGTGAAACGAGGTATGTCCCCATAAGTGCCAATCGTGTGCGTCAGCAATATGTTCCATGATGGCTTTGTTGGCATCAAATTTTTCTTCTCCGTGCCCATCTCCATGATTTTCCTCATGTGCTGCATTTTGTGCCTCTTTGGCAGAGTTTGAGTCAGAAGAAATGCTGTTTAAAGTATCATTTGTTGCATTTTGGTGCTCATGATTAGCAAATAAAAATACTGAAATGAATGAAAATATAATCGTAAATAAAGATATTTTGGCCTTTTTAGTGATTGATTTTATGTTAGTTAGATTGTTCATCGGTTGCTTCATTTCTTCCTGAATCGGAGCGCAATTTAGTTGTAAGGATATAAATTTCAAACACAATAAATAAAATAAAGAGAAGCATAAAATAAAAGATGAAGGCTAATTGGTATGTTTTGTGTGTTAAGGCATAATACAAAACATAAAACAGGCTGCTTACAAATCGTAAGCCTAGAGCTGCATAACTGAAAAGCACAAATTGCTGATTACCTTGCATTTTTCCCAGGTAGCTTATAAAAAACACCAAACAGGTAACCAAACAATAAAAACTTACACAAATCAATGCATCGTTAACATTCAAATTAATGGCAAAATGGTTAATGGCCCATTTAGTTCCTAATCCAATAAGAATACTTATACCAATGCTTAGCAAACAGAACTGTGCAACAATTTTCATCCTCTTATTTATTATTACTTTCCTTTTGAATACCTTTAATCAGGTTGTAAAAACCAATGGCTAAGCCAATAAACAAACCAACCATAGTTAAAATAGGTTTTTTAAATTGCCAGTGCTTGTCAGCCCAATTACCCAAATAGGTAAATATGAGCATAGTTACAATGGCAGCTATCAGTAAACCCATAAATTTTGCATATTTTGCATAACTTTTCTGAATTTCTTTATTGTCGTCTTGTTCGCTCATAAGTATATTGGCAAAAGTAATTTTTTTAAAATTAAAGCAATTATTTTTAATTTGCAGGTATGAAATATTATAAATTAACTGTTTGTATGTTAATTGTTATAGCCTTATTAGGTACTGTAACATCATGCAGTAGTAAAAAAGGAATTGCCCGAAACAAAAAGTGCAATTGCCCTAAATTTTAGGAGCAGGAAATGGCAAACCCTTTAATTAGTTTAATTACAGTTACTTTTAATGCAGAAAACTTGTTGGCTAACACATGGCAATCAGCTATGGAGCAAAGCTACCAGAATTTCGAGTTTGTATTGGTTGATGGGAACTCCAAAGACAATACACTAAACGTTGCCGGACAGTTTCAATCTAAAATAGGTACTATTATATCAGAACCCGATAAAGGCATTTATGATGCTATGAACAAGGGCATAAAGGCGGCCAGAGGCGAATGGATTTACTTTTTAAATGCGGGCGATTTATTGTACAACAAAGATGTACTGAAAAATATTTTCGAAAATAAAGATTACGCTGATAGTGAGCTTATTTATGGTAAAGTGCAAACCATTAATGAGCCAACGGGAGTTAATTATTTAAACGGACAGCCCGTACAGTACAGCGATTTTTTTAACCGCTATGCCATTTGCCACCAGGCAGCGTTTACCCATAAAAAAGCTTTTGAGCGTGTAGGCTTGTACGATATACAATATAAATTACTGGCTGATAATATGTGGTTTGCTAAGTACTTTAAAAACTTTGCGACTAAAACGACCTATATAGATATTGTTGTGGCATATTATGATATACAGGGTGCTTCGTACCATAAACGTATGCAGGGCTACAGGGAGTATATTCATTTTGGGTGGACCACCTTTCCATTTATAATAGCCTTAAAAAATTTAGCTATGTACCCTGTTATATGGACTAAAGTAAAGCTAATTAGAGTATTAACCAATACCGTCATTTTTAAATATTACAGAAAGTTAAAGTTTAAAAACAATAAAGCGTAACCTGTTTCGTTCCCTTTATGACACCATTACGTGTTTAAAAGTGGGTGTTTAAATGAAATTAAGTTATCTTTTAATCAATACGTTGTGAACTAACAGATTAAATTAATAAGCATTTTTCTTTTTTAGCATCATTTTTGAAACAATATTTGCTCATCTATTATAAAATAAGGTCATGTTTAAATTTCTTATTTATCTATTTATATTTTATGCAGCGTCAAGGTTTATATTTGGTACCCTGTTTAATTTTAAGCAATCATACACAGCAGCACCTAAATTTGATCAGGATACAGATGATAATGAAGTAAAAGTAAATGGAGCTTCAACAGCCAACAAAAAAAGTAAAGGAAATAGTTCCAATATTGGAGAGTATGTTGACTTTGAAGAAATTAAATAACAAATGATAGAGAAAGCAATCCGTACATTCTTACTTAAAACCCTTGGTTTAGAAGCTTACCTTTCCATTGTAAGCGATGTGTATTTAAGAGCAACCAATGCCGGGCTGTTAAAAGCAAAGTACCCCGAACTGTTTTATTTAAAGAAAATTGTAAAAGAAGGCTGGGTTTGTATTGATATTGGAGCCAATGTAGGTTATTACAGTACCAATATTTCAAGGCTTTGTGGTAAAACAGGAAAGGTATTTGCTATTGAGCCAGTACCCTTGTTTGCCAATGTATTTAAGCGTAATGCACATAAGTTTGCATTACAAAATATTCAATTACACCAGGTGGCTTTAGGGGCCGAAAATAAAAAAATAAAAATGGGAACGCCTATTATTGATGGTGTTTTCAGGCATGGTTTAACCCATGTTTTGGCTGAAAAAGAAAATGGTGCAGGTTTAGAAACCTTTGAAGCAGAAATGAAGGTGCCGGACGAATTATTTGCTTCCATTACCAGATTAGATTTTATAAAATGCGATGTAGAAGGTTATGAAGTTTACCTGTTTCCTGATTTAATGAATACCATAGCCAGGTTTAAACCCCTTATTCAAATAGAAATAAGCAATGGCGAAAACAGGAAAGCCATACTTGATTTACTAAGCCCTTTAAACTATAAGCCCTATGGTTTAAAAAACGAGCAATTAACCTTATTGACCGAAAATGAATGCATTGGCTACGAAGAGGGCGATTTGTATTTTAAAGTATAGCCATTACAAAATAAACTGCACACAAAATAAATTTTTATAGTAAACACAATTATAACTCCCTTTAAAATTTGGTTAAACATTGACTTAAGTAAATATTTAATTTATGGTATAATTTGCTTGTAACTAGCCACTTGGTAGTTGTTTTGCTGTGTGGCTTTTATGACAAATATTTTATCAATAATAATTTCGATAAATCAAATACCTGTATTAAATTAGCATACTTTTTTATTAATTAAGAATACAAAAAATGAAGGCAGAGAAAAGTGTGAAAGAAAAGGCAACAAGTGCAAAAAAAGTAGAGGCCAAAAGTCCGGCTAAAGCAAGTAAGAGCAAAAGCACTGTTGATTTAAAAGAGGCACTCAAAAAATATTTTGGATTTGAGGGCTTTAAAGACGAACAAGAACAAATAATACAAACATTAATGGATGGTAACGATGTGTTCGTTATTATGCCAACCGGTGGAGGTAAGTCATTATGCTACCAGTTACCGGCCTTAATTAAAGAAGGAACAGCTATTATTATTTCTCCTTTAATAGCTTTGATGAAAAACCAGGTAGATGCTATCAGGTCACTTGGAAGCGAGCAGGTAGCTCATTTTTTAAATTCATCACTTAATAAAACAGAAATAGCTACCGTAAAGCGCGATATTACCGCAGGTAAAACCAAAATGCTTTACATAGCACCCGAAACTTTAAAGAAAGACGAAACGATTGATTTCTTAAAATCAATCAATATATCATTTGTAGCTGTTGACGAAGCTCATTGTATTTCAGAATGGGGCCACGATTTCAGGCCGGAGTACCGCAGAATTAAAGCCATGATAAAGGAAATAAAAGATGTTCCGGTAATGGCTTTAACCGCTACAGCTACTCCAAAAGTACAGCAAGACATTCAGAAAAATCTGCAAATGCTTGATGCGATTGTTTTCAAATCGTCATTCAACAGAAATAACCTGTATTACGATGTTCGCTCAAAAGGTAAAAAGGGCGAGGCCATGAAAGAAATAGTTTCTTACATTAAGCAACGTATGTCAGGCAAGTCAGGTATTATATATTGCTTGAGCCGTAAAAAGGTAGAAGAAATTTCGAGTATATTACAGGCCAACGGTATCAAAGCATTGCCTTACCATGCAGGCCTAGACGCCAAAGTAAGAGCAAGCCACCAGGATAAGTTTTTGATGGAAGACTCAGATGTAATAGTAGCTACTATTGCCTTTGGTATGGGTATAGATAAGCCCGATGTAAGGTTTGTTATCCATTATGATATTCCAAAAAGTATAGAAGGTTACTATCAGGAAACAGGCAGGGCAGGCAGGGATGGTTTAGATGGCGAATGCGTGATGTTTTATAATCCGGCCGATGCAGAAAAACTGGAGAAATTCTTAAAAGATAAACCGGTAGCCGAAAGAGAAATAGGTGAGCTTTTAATATTTGAAATGCAGGCATTTGCCGAAACCTCGGCTTGCAGGCGTAAATTCCTTTTAAATTATTTTGGCGAGGAGTATGATGACGGTAAATGTAACAGCCGCTGCGATAACTGCAAACATCCTAAAGAAAAAATGGATGCCAAAGCTGAAGCAGTTTTAGCATTACAAACCATTAACTCAACCAAAAGCAAGCATATACTTAAAACCACCGTTGATATGCTGGTTGGCAAAAAAAGCCACGAAGTACAATTGGCAGGTTTAGATAAGTCGCCTTATTTTGGTAAAGGAAAAGACAAAGAAGAAAATTTCTGGAAATCAGTAATAAGAGGCTTGTTGTTAAACGGGCAAGTGAGCAAGAATATTGAGACTTACGGTTTACTGAGCGTAAGTGAAAAAGGTGAAGAGTTTATTAAAAACCCAACCCAGTTTGATATAGCCCTTGATACCAAGTTTGAAAGATATACTGATGATGATGATGACAGTGGGCAGATAGAAATGGTGTACGATGAAGTGCTTTTAGCCATGCTGAAAGACCTTTGTAAAAAAGAAGCAAAAGCCAAAGGCTTGCCACCATATATTATTTTCCAGGAAACCTCATTGCAGGAAATGGCATTTAAGTACCCTATTACTATGGACGAAATGAGCAAAATTACCGGTGTAAATATTGGTAAGGCTCAAAAATATGGTAAGCCATTTTTAGAAATGATTGATAAATACGTGAAGGAAAACGAGATTGAACGTTCCGAAGATGTAGTTATTAAATCAGTAGTTAATAAATCAGCTAAAAAGGTAGTTATAATTACCAATATTGATAAAAAAATAGCCCTGTCAGATATAGCCCGTAGCCAGAACATGTCTATGGATGATTTATTGTCAGAAATAGAGAACATAGTATATTCAGGTACCAAACTAAGCTTGAAAAAATATGTAAATGATTTGGCCGATGAAGAAAATATAGGTTATGTAATGGACTTCTTCAAAGAAACCAACGAAAACGTATTGGAAGCCGCTATGAGTGAGTTTGGCGATGAGTTTACCAAAGACGATTTGCATTTAATGCATATCCACTTTGTAAGCGAAATGGCTAATTAGTTTCAATCGGTAATTTTATATAAAATCCCTTCATGTGAAAACTTGAAGGGATTTTTTTATTACCCGAAAGTTTACTTTTAATTAAATGTACTGCGCATAACAAACTTCCATTTTTAAACATTTAATTTGCCCTTTCTTAATTGGCAGCGTATGGATATTATATTTTTAGTAATTGGTTTATTGGTAGGCTTTTTTGCAGGCTGGCTGTTTAAAAAAAGCCAAAGCAGTCAAACTACTGAAAATACCGATTTAATAAACGGATTACAACAGCAGGTATTAACAGAAAGCAATACCAGGGCAGCATTACAATCGGAAAACAACATCGTTAAGCAAGAGCTAAGTGAACTCCGTATAGATTATAAAGAAGCGCAGGAAAGACTCGTTGTACTATCAAATCAATTAACAGCAGAAAAAAGCGAAAGCCATAATTTATTGAAGCGTTTGGAGGAACATAAGGCAGAAATAAGCACCTTAAATGAACGCTTTAGCAAAGAGTTTGAAAACTTAGCGAATAAAATATTTGATGATAAGAGCCAGAAGTTTACAGAGCAAAACAAAAGTAACTTAGGTGAATTATTGAATCCATTAGGGGAGAAGATAAGAGATTTTGAAAAGAAAGTAAATGAAGTTTATATAAGTGAAGGCAAAGAACGAGCCTCACTTAAAAGCCAGTTAGAAATGTTGCAGCAGCTTAACCAGCAAATGAGCAAAGAGGCTAATAACCTGACCAAAGCTTTAAAAGGCGAAAACAAAACACAAGGTAACTGGGGCGAATTTATACTGGAAAGTATTTTAGAAAAATCAGGTCTGGTAAAAGGAAGTGAATACAAAGTACAGGAAAGCTTTACCAACGAAGAAGGCAGGCGTTTACAACCCGATGTAATTATTAGTTTACCTGATAACAAAACATTGATTATAGATAGCAAAGTATCGTTAACCGCTTATGAAAAATTTTATTCAGCCGAAGATGATGAGGTAAGAACGGTAGCAATAAGAGAACATTTGCTTTCATTACGCGCTCATATAAAAGGCCTAGGCGATAAATCATATCAGAATATACACCAGATAAAAACACTTGATTTTGTATTGTTGTTTATACCTATTGAACCTGCTTTCGCGTTAGCTGTTCAAAATGATGCGGGCCTGTTTAACGATGCTTTCGAGAAAAATATAGTTATAGTAAGTCCTTCAACCTTACTGGCTACTTTGCGCACCGTTTCCAGTATTTGGCGCTATGAGCGACAAAGTGCGAATGCACTGGATATTGCCCAGAAAGCAGGCGACTTATATGATAAGTTTGAAGGCTTTGTAAAGGATATGATTGAAGTAGGTAAAAAAATTGATCAGTCGAAAGCAGGGTATGCAGATGCGATGAATAAACTGGTGGATGGAAAAGGAAATATTATAAGTCGTTTTGAAACTTTAAAACAATTGGGTGCTAAAGCCTCCAAACAATTGCCCCAACAATTAATTGACAGGGCCGGGCAATAAATAATAGATTGTATTTTGATAGTTAAACAAAAAATTCATTTTATCATTAATCCAATATCGGGTGGAAAAAGCAAAACCCATATTCCAGATTTAATATTTAAAATATTAGATAAGAATGTGTACGATATAAAAATATTTTACACCCAGGGCCAGGAAAGTAACCACCATTTAGCAGCAGCCAGTGCTTTGGAAGCCGATGTAATAGTAGCTGTAGGGGGTGATGGCACCATTAACAATGTGGCGCAATATGTAGCCAATACCAATAAAGTTTTTGCAGTAATACCCATGGGTAGTGGTAATGGTTTGGCACGTGAGTTAAACATACCCACCAACCCTGAAAAAGCATTGGCTTTAATCAATGAACAAAAAATAAAAAGTATAGATACCTGTAAAGCCAATAACCAATTTTTTATTAATATAGCAGGAGTGGGGTTTGATGCACATATAGCCAACCTGTTTGCTACTGCCGGCTCGCGTGGATTTAAAACCTATGCTAAAATAACTCTAAAGGAATTTATTAGCTATAAAAACAGGGCTTATCAATTAAGCTATAATGGTACTACCGATACTGCTACTGCTTTTATGATATGCGTTTGTAACGGTACTCAGTTTGGTAATAATGCCTATGCTGCACCCAAAGCTATTTATAACGATGGCTTGTTTGATGTGGTAGTTTTTAATTCGTTTAAGTTATGGCAGGTGCCGCTTATAGCCTATAAATTATTTAAAGGCGATGTAAGCGATTTACCTTTTGTACGCACCTTTAAAACCAGTGATATTACCATTAGCAGGCCTGAGCGCGAAGTTGCCAATATAGATGGGGAGGCTATTTGGCTGGATGATAAAATTACTTTTAAAATATTTAAACAAAACCTGAAAGTAGTAGCGGGTTAACAGGCTTATGGAATAAATATAAACTACTTAAGATTAATGCAAAAGAGGCTGTATCAATCAAATGATACAGCCTCTTTTTATGTTGAATAATTAGTTTGTGCTTTATTGTATTTTGTTCAGTTTAATCACTTTCACATTGCTTCCTTGAGTTACTTTAACAAAGTACATACCATTAGCTAAATCACTTAAGTTATCTAATGAGTATAAAGAAGAACCCAATACTGTTTGTAAAGTTTCTTTATGTGCAACAACACCTCTTATATCAACCATTTCTATGTCAATAGCAGTATTTGTTGTAGTACTTATGTTTAAGTTCAGGTTTGAATAAAAAGGATTAGGTGATACAGTAGCATCAAATACTAAATCGGTTTTATTAATTGAAACACTAATTGGTTTAGAGTAGTTAACAGTACCATCAAAATCAACCTGACGTAAGCGGTAATAAATAACTGAACTGTTATTAGTCGAAGCATAATTTACCGCATCAAAATCTATACTGTTATATTGATTGATGTTATTACTATTTCCTTGTCCTTTTATTTTTTCATTAATAGCCTCAAAAGTATTATTATCAATACTACGTTCTACAATAAAGTAGTCATTGTTTATTTCACTGGCTGTTGACCAATTCAAAATAACCGATTCTTTTACTTTATGTCCTCTAAAGTCAAGCATTGTTACCGGTAATGTTCCTCCGCTACCTACGCTGAACGGAGAGAATGAAGTGATACCTGAACGGGTTTGTGTATATGGATTTGAACCTGCTGCTGCTGTTGCTGTTGTGCTGGTCCAAACAGTGCCATTGTAACGGGCTACATAACATAAAGCACGGGTAAAGCCTGATAATTCATCAGCTG
>CAYTWI010000044.1:5279-27290 GCA_964442045.1 uncultured Bifidobacterium sp. | reverse complement strand
AATTGACCTGCTTGACGAAGCAGAACATTTGGCCGGATAATATTCAGGTGGTTACTCAGGGCAGTTTTTTTCAGCAGAAGAATTTCATTAAGCTTTGGTTGACATCATTACAAAACTTAAAACCGGGGACAATTCTCAACTTGACAAACTTAACATTTGGTTTCTACCCACTTCTTGTTGGGACGACTTTATAGGTGTGGCTGGTCAGGATTTAGCAAATCAAATAAGTGACTTATTGGTTAAAATGACAAGTGATGAAACCGGAAAATAATTGGCGACTCATTACTTCAAATTGGAAGAAACTGTACGGGTTAAAGTAATCAAATTTGTACCTGTTCTAATTATATTATTTCGTTGTTTTTTGTAGCATAAATAACAAAGATGACGGAGAAAAACTTACACAGACAAATGCAGCAGGAAATGATTGATAAAAAAATATTCAATCAGGCTCAAGAATATGCATTTGATTATGCAGATAAGGCATTGGAAAGAAATGTTTTTCCTACAGATAAAGCAATTGAAAACCTGCTTATTTTCGATGAACAATTACCCGATAACATTGGTGATTCTTCAGCCATATTAGAATTACTTCATACATACGGCTCTCCTGCAACAGTTACACAAATTGGAGGCAGATACTTCGGACTGGTTAATGGAGGTGTTATTCCAACTGCTTTAGCAGCTAAATGGCTCAATGATTTTTGGGACCAGAATACCCCTTTATTTGTTACTTCTCCCATCACATCAAAACTGGAAACCGTAGTGGAGAGTTGGCTCAAAGAGCTTTTTAAACTTCCACAATCAACCGTTGCAGGATTTGTAAGTGGTACGTCCATGGCTATTCTATGTGGACTTGCAGCTGCAAGATTCAGGATATATCAGAGATTAAACTGGGATATTAATGCAAAAGGATTTATGAATGCGCCTAAAGTGCGAATTGTTGCCGGACAGCATGCACATGCTACCGTTCTGAAAGCTGTAGCGCTGTTGGGATTTGGAAAAGACAATATTGAGTGGGTGGAAGTTGATAGCGAAGGGAGAATGATGCCGGATAAAATGCCGGAACTGGATGAAAACACCATACTTGTTCTTCAGGCAGGTAATGTAAACTCTGGTTCGTTTGATTATTTTAATGAGATTTGCAACAAAGCACAAAAAGCAAATACATGGGTACACATTGATGGTGCATTTGGTTTATGGGCAGCAGGCTCAGAACAGCTTAAACATTTAACATCTGGAATAGAGAAAGCAGATTCCTGGTCTGTTGACGGACATAAAACGTTGAATACGCCCTATGATTGTGGCATAGTTTTATGTAAAGACAAAGAAGCATTGGTCTCTGCTCTTCAGGCAACGGGTTCATATATAGTGTATGGTGAAAATAGGGATGGAATGCTTTACACACCTGAAATGTCGAGGCGCGCACGTGCAGTTGAGCTTTGGGCGACCATGAAATATTTAGGTAAACAAGGAATTGATGAGTTGGTTTATGGATTGCATGAACGAGCTAAACAGTTTGCCGCAGCACTCCAAGAAAATGGCTTTCAAATATTAAACGAGGTAGTATTTAACCAGGTTTTAGTGGCTTGCGATAATGATGCTGAAACAGAAGAAACCTTGAAGAACGTACAGGAATTAAGAGAATGCTGGTGTGGAGGCTCTGTATGGTTCAATAAGAAAGTAATCAGGATAAGTGTTTGCTCATGGGCCACAACAGAAGCAGATGTAACACGTTCCGTTTTATCATTTGTAAAGGCAAGAAATGAGGTAAAAGAAAAATGAAAATATTAGCCCTAGAAAAAGAATTAAAAACTGTTGATTGGAACAATAAATCGCAAACACTGATTGAAGAAGCAAAATCGGCTTATCAATTAATGCTTTCAGGTAATTTAAGGGAAATATACTTCACTGAAAACAAGCATGCGGTACTTGTTCTTGAATGTGAAGATAAAATGGTGGCGAAGCAATTATTAGCAGAATTACCATTGGTAAAAAGCAACCATACACAGGCTTTACCCGGTTAATGAATTTAGAATAAATCATACTTTATAAAAATTGATAATTATGAATTTGGACTTTACAGAAAAATATATTTTAGAGAACGACTTTGTTTTATTACGACCACTAGAATTGAAGGACAAAGAAGTGCTAATGGAATTTGGTATAAATGAACCTGAAATATGGAGATTTAATGTTAACGGAGGAAACGGAAAAGAAAATTTTGAGAAATATTTTGATACAGCAATCAAACAGTTCGGTGATAAAAACCAATATCCTTTTATTGTATTTGATAAAAGAAACAATCAATATGCAGGAATGACGAGATTTTATGAAATCTCCAATGAATTTAAGCGCCTTGACATTGGCTTTACCTGGTATGGAAAAAAATTTCAGGGAACCGGATTAAACAAAAACTGTAAATACTTACTACTTGAATTTGCTTTTGACAAGCTTGGAATGATAAGGGTTGGATTTGGAGCAAACAGTAAAAATGAGAGAAGTATTAACGCCATGAAAAGTATTGGTTGTAAAGTAGAAGGCATATTAAGGCAATATAGCAGAGATGGTGATGGAAATATAATTGATGCCATTAAACTGAGTATTTTAAAGAATGAGTGGGACGAAAGCATAAAAATGAATTTGAAAAAACAAATAGAAAAATTTTCGCGTAGTCTAACATAAGTACCAAAACAAAAAAGCCCCGAAACAGTGTTTCAGGGCTTTTTTGTTTTTATAGATAATTCTTATTGAACATTCACATCAAAGCTCATTCTGGCTTGAATACCTTGGTAACGCATTACTTTATTCATGTCGTTATACAATTTAAACTGCTCAGGAGTCAAGCTTCTTTTGGTAAAGAAAATACTTGTTTCATTGGCCATATCGTTAAAGAAATTTTCTATAGGGTCTTTTTGCTCCGGTAAGTTTACCGTACGGGCATCGCTTAATTTGGCTTTTTTCTTAGCTATTTCAATGGCTTTATCCAAGCCGCCAATCTCATCAACCAAACCTATTTTCTTAGCATCGTTAGCTGCCCAAACCCTGCCTTGAGCAATGCTGTCAACCTGCTCTTTTTTTAGCTTACGACCATCGGCTACCCTGGTAATAAATTCATCGTAAACCCTGTCAACACCCTTTTGAATAATTGCTCTCTCAGCTTCAGTCAATGGCCTGTCTACCGAACCTAAATCGGCAAACTCACCAAATTTTACGGTCTCGAATTTAATGCCCAGCTTGTTGTTTAATAATTCTTTGGCATTAAACATTACTCCAAAAACACCTATTGAACCGGTAATGGTATTTGGCTGCGCTACAATTACATCAGCCGGAGCAGCTATATAATAACCACCACTGGCAGCTACGCTTCCCATACTTACTACAACAGGCTTGGCTTTTTTAGCCAATATTACTTCTCTCCAAATAATATCACTTGCCATAGCGCTTCCGCCCGGTGAATTAATACGTAAAACAATAGCTTTGTAGCTGTCGTCTAATCTTACTTTTTTAATGGCTTTGGCAATGGTTTCGCTACCCATATTTTCGTTGTTACTTTCGCCACTTACTATTTCACCATCGCAGTAAATAATAGCAATTTTATCATCGCTTGTTGAAACATTAGGGTTAGGTGTATTTTTATATTTTCCTAACGATACAAATTTCAAGTCTGCTTTTTCTTCCGTACTGGTTAGTTTTTTCAATTCAGCTTCTACTTCATCATCGTATTTTAAGCCATCAGCTAAACCTAAATTTACTGCATCTGACGGATGTTGAACGGCCAATTGGTTGATAATATCTTCTACTTCAACAGCTTGTTTTTTACGTGCTATGGCAATATTACCTGTCATGGTATGGTACAAGCTACCCATATAGGCACTGATTTGTTCCCTGTTGGCATCGCTCATTTTATCAGCAATAAGCGGCTCACCGGCCGATTTAAATTTACCATGCTTAATCAATTCAGGATTCACACCAATTTTTTCAAACATGTTTTTTAAGTATGGCGTACTGCTCGACAAACCATTTAATATTAACTCTCCTGCCGGGTTTAAATATATTTTATCGGCAACCGAGCACAGGTAATACGATTTTTGATCAACCAATTCACCATAAGCCACAATGAACTTTTTCGATTTTTTAAAAGCAATAAGCTCATTTCTTATTTCTTCATTAGTGGCAAAACTGTTCATCGAAATGCCCATTTCTAAATAAATACCTTTTATGTTTTCGTCACCTGCAGCTTTCCTTATATTTTTTAATACATCATCTAAACCTACCTCCTCTTTATTTTCCATGCTTGAAAAATTAAAGTTCTTGAAAAAATTATTGCTGCTTCTTTCCGGAATAGCATAATTTAAATTTAACTTGAGAATGGAATTGTCGGCCACTTTTGTTTCCTTTTTATCGCCTTTACTGGCCAAACCTGCCAGGGAGCCAATAAGTATAAAAAACAATACTACTCCGCTTATAATAAAGCCTAGCATACTGGCAAACATGAATTTAAAAAATTGTTTCATATAAATTTTAATTAATAATGGTCGCAATATAAATTATAATCAACCGAATGGTGCACACTATTTATACCAACGTGTCTTGTATAAGATAAAAGGTATATTTTGGTATTTTGAAATACCGGAACCGGAAAATAGCCCTTGCAAATTTTCAATTATTTAAGGTTTTGCTATATTCGCCATCCCAAAATGGATTCAACATTCGAAACGCAGTTAAATGCACTTAAAGCTGATATTGATTTTTACTCCGAATCAGTAAAAGAAGTAGCAATAGAAATGGTAAAGGAAAACTTTACCCAGTTTCCTATATTTTTAGCCTCGGCACACGAAGTAAAAATAGGTGAGCTTATTCTTTCTATGCGCGATTTTGCCAGAGATAACGATATTTATGCCTCAACCCTGGAAGAGTTGGTGGAAAGAAAAGTAATTGCACAGGACAAAGTAGCTGAGTTTAAAATGGCTTACAAAAACTATAAGAAATTTTGCTGTGTATTGTGGCTGACACCGCAATCAGCACAGTTTGTATATATCCCATATAAAAAAGCAACCAAGGAGGAAAACCCTGATGATTAATTACCCGAAGGTAGCTGTTGTAATTATCCATTGGAATAAAGTTGAATACTTACAAAAGTTTCTTCCTTCAGTAGTTGCTAATGACTATCCAAATCTGGAAATAGTTTTAGCCGATAACCATTCAAGCGACCAATCTGTTGCATTTGTAAAAGAAAACTACCCGCAAATAACCATTGTACAAAATGGCTATAATTATGGCTACGCAGGCGGTTATAACCATGCCTTAAAACAGGTAAAGGCCGATTATTATGTACTGTTAAATAACGATATTGAAGTAACCGAGAACTGGATAGCACCAGTTATTGAAGCCATGCAGGCAGATGAAACTATTGCAGCCGCCCAGCCTAAAATGCTGCAATACAATAATAAAAAGTTGTTTGAATATGCAGGTGCTGCCGGTGGTTATATGGACAAATTTGGTTATGTATTTTGTAAAGGCCGCTTGTTTGAAACTTGTGAAGAGGACAAAAACCAATACCAAAACATTGAACAGGTTTTTTGGGCCACAGGTGCCTGCCTGTTTATAAAAGCCAAAGCTTTTCACGAAGTAGAAGGTTTTGATGCACACTTTTTTGCGCACATGGAAGAAGTTGATCTTTGCTGGCGTTTGCAACTCAGAGACTACAAAATAATAAGTGTGCCAACCAGCACTGTTTATCACGTGGGAGGCGGTACATTAAATAAGCAAAGCGAGAAAAAAACGTATTTGAATTTCCGTAACTCACTTATTATGCTGTTAAAAAATTTACCAGCACATAAAGTTTGGTGGCTTGTTCCATTCAGGCATTTTCTTGACCTAATGAGCTCGGGCTTTTTCTTGCTGAACGGATTTCCTAAACACAGCTGGGCTATACACAAAGCACATTACCATTTTGCCAAACATTTTTTCACATGGATGAAACTGCGTAAAAAAACACAGGCTACCATTAAAAATAAAGAATTACATGGTGTATATGCTAACAGCGTGGTTTGGAAACACTTTGTAGAAAAGAAACAATACTTTACAGAGCTCTAAACCCAAAAAACAACTTAAAATACACCCTAGTTGTAAACTAAAAACTAAAATGTATTTTCGCACACCAAAACAATAATTAATAGTTAACTCAAAACATAGACAATAATGGCAAGTACAGGCGATTTATTTAAAGGCTGTTTTATAAAATTCAATGGCGAGTTATGCCAGGTAATGGAATATCAGCACCGCACACCGGGTAATTTAAGAGCATTTTATCAAGTAGTATTACGTAACGTAAAAACAGGTAAACAAGTAGAGCACCGCATGCGTGCAGGCGAAAGTGTAGAAATGATGCGTGTTGAACACCGCGAAATGCAGTTTTTATATAAAGACGGAACCAGCCTGGTATTAATGGACCCTGAAAACTTTGAACAAATTTATGTAGAAGAGTCAACTGTGGGTACTACTGCTAAATTTTTAAAAGAAGAAATGATTTTAAAAGTAGCTTTCGAAAGCGATTCAGTGATTGGCGTAGAGCCACCTAACTTTGGCATTTACGAAATTACATATACCGAACCGGGTGTAAAAGGCGATACAGCTACCAACACACTTAAACCGGCTACTATTGATACCGGTGCTGAAATAATGGTTCCGTTATTTGTAAATCAGGGAGAAAAAGTAAAAGTTGATTTACGTACAGAATCATACTCAGAAAGAGTAAAATAATAATGATATATCCGAGGCTGGTGTCCTCACCAACCACATAAAAAAAGACTACCTGAAAAGGTGGTCTTTTTTGTTTTATGCTGTAAAACGGAAAATATTAACCGGCATTTAAAGCCATTAGCTTTTGGTATTTAAGTCTTACTTCTTTAGCAGTTAAGTGGGCAATGATTAACCCATATTTACCATCTAAAAAACCCAGCTTAAAAATATAATCGCGCACAAAACGAAACAAAGGGCTGAATGCAATTTTAAAATAGGAAGATTTTTTGCCCCGATTAAAATAAGCCTGTGCGGCAATGGTTGAAAAATATTCCACCTTGCCTTTATGCTCTTCTACGCTGTTATAAGACCAATGCAATATTTTACCTTTCAAAGGTTGAATATTAGCGCTGTCAATCATTTCAAACTTATCATGCGGGTTAAGTCCTGCCCATTTGCCTTTGGTGCTATCCCACAAACGCAGCTTTATATCGCTTTTCCAGGCACCATGTTTTATCCATTGCCCACAATAGTTATTAAACCTGTTTATTAAATAACCATCGGCATGTATTGTACTGCTTTTAATGGCTTTTATTTCGTTCCATAAAGTTTCGTCAATGGCTTCGTCAGCATCCAGCGAAAGAATAAACGGATATTTAGATTGTGAAATGGCAAAGTTTTTTTGCTCAATATGGCCCAGAAATTTTTGCAACACAACCCTAGCCCCCATTTGTTGCGCTAAAGCAACAGTATTATCTGTAGAGTAAGAATCAACCACAATAATATCGTCTGCAATACCTTTAACGGAGTTAATACACCGTTCTATATTTAACGATTCGTTATGAGTAATAATAGCTATGCTTAATTCCATGTACTCCTTATTTTGAAATCCACCCGGCTCTTAATTTAGCCATATAATAAAATGCATTTTTACGCATTGCCAATAATTTACCGGGCTCGTATTTTTCGCCTAACAACAATACATGCTTATAAAAGTATGAAGAAGGCACACCCCATTTGGCAGCAAACTGTTTTCGCCCATCGTTACGCACTACTCTACCCGTACTTTTACTTTGAAAATGATACACCAAACTATTGCCTAATCCTTTAAAATTACGAACACCTGCTTTCCATAATTTCATGGAGAAATCAGGATCGCTATACATACCGGGACTAAACTCTTCGCTATAGCCTCCTACCTGGTTAAACAATGTTTTATGCACCAAACTTGGTGGCCAGCTTGCCCCAAACCAGTCGCTTAGTTGCAGCTTGGTTATAAAAGACAGTAATTCCTTTTCTTTAAAATTGCCCGGATTGTTGCCAAAATCGAAAGGAGCAACAGCACATTTATTGCCACTAAAAGTAGGCTCAATCATGGTTCCGCTAAAATACCAAAGATTATTGGCTTGTTTCTTTACTTCGTTCCACAAGGGTACATCCCAGTTTGGACACACATACATATCATCGTTTAAAAACAATATATAATCGGTGTTGGCTAAAGTTACCATGGCATTCATGGCATAACAAACCCCTGCATTTTCTGCAGAATAAGTGTAATCAAAACCTTGTTGTTTCACCCACTCCAAAGTACCATCAGTACCTTCATTTACATGTATAATAAGCTGGTGTTTGAAATGCGAGTTTTTATGAATAGCCGCTACACAAAACTGAAGCATGGCTAAATTATTCCACGAAGGAATAACTATACTGAAAACAGCATCGGTATTTGTTGCTTGTTGCTTGTTAAATAAAATATCAGGCTTACTGAATCCTTGCATTTCTTTTATTAAAGAGGCGCAAAATAATATTTAAATTGGTTTTTGGTTGCTTTGAATTGTTGGCTAAATTGTTATATTGTTGGTATTGAATTAAACTTTATTGTTTCCTACCTGCAGAATTATAATTAGCAGGCGTGCATTAACCCGACATCCCGATAGCTCCCGATAATTATCGGGACGGGAGCGAGCCTCCTACTGCTGTCCCTTGTTGTGTCTCCCGACCAACAAGCAGTCTAGACTTTTTGCTTAATTTTTGTCAATGAAAAAAGTAAGAATAACAAAAGCCATCTTAATAAATAGAACCTCCATGAACTAACAAGCATTATTTACAATAAAAACATACTTTTGCTTACGTATGGCAGGCAATACTTTTGGTAATCTATTTAAAATAACAACATTTGGCGAAAGCCACGGACCCGCACTGGGTGTAATTATTGATGGCGTTTTACCAAAAATAAAATTCGATTTTGATTTAGTACAAGCCGATTTAAATAAACGCAAACCCGGCCAGTCGAAAATAACTACGGAAAGAAACGAAGATGAAAGTTTTGAAGTATTAAGTGGTATATTAGATGGTGTTACTACCGGTACCCCTTTAACCATGGTGGTTAAAAACAAAAACCACGAATCGAAAGATTACGAGCATTTAAAAGATATTTACAGGCCCTCACATGCCGATTATACACACCAGCAAAAATATGGTATCAGGGATGTAAGAGGCGGAGGCCGCCAATCGGCCAGGGAAACGGTAGCACGTGTATTGGCAGGCTCGGTTGCCAAAATGATACTACAAAGTATCGGTATTGAAATACACACTTTTGTTTCACAAATCCATACCATTAAGCTGGAAAAGGATATCGACACCATTGATTTTACTACCATTGAATCCAATATAGTGCGTTGCCCTGATAATGCAACGGCTGAGAAAATGATAGCCTTAATAGAACAGGTAAAACAAGAAGGCGATTCGGTTGGCGGAGTGATTACCTGTGTTTGCAAAAAAGTACCGGTTGGTTTAGGCGAACCTGTTTTTAATAAACTGCATGCCGAATTAGGCAAAGCTGTTTTAAGTATAAATGCCTGCAAAGGGTTTGAATTAGGGAGCGGATTTGACAGTGTGACCATGAAAGGCAGTGAGCACAACGATGCTTTTGAAATAAAAAACGGACAACTCACCACCCAAAGTAATCACAGCGGAGGCATACAGGGAGGTATCAGCAACGGAATGGACATCGTTTTCAGGGCAGCCTTTAAACCTGTTTCCACCATTAAGCAAAACCAACATACCGTAAACACAAATTTTGAAAACACTGAGTTCACAGCCCAGGGGCGCCACGACCCTTGTGTAGTGCCCAGAGCTGTTCCTATTGTAGAAGCCATGGCCGCTTTGGTATTGACTGACTATTATTTACTAAATAAAATTTATCAGTAGTTTAATGTTATTTTTACTAAAGCCAAACAAAGCAAATGGAACATTATTAAATAATAATTACTTAATTTACCGCGTTAAAAAATTATAAAATGAAGAGATTTTTATGTTCCCTACTACTCCTTTCAAGCATCAGCACGTTTGCACAACGCTGTGCAACAGATGAACTTTACGAAGAGTATGTAAAACAAAACCCTCAGGCTAAAATTGAGGAAGAAAAAGCCAATGCCATTGCCCGTGATTATGCGGCCAAATTGCAAATGGGCAAAAAAGGTACTGTTATATATATACCTGTTGTGTTTCACATTATTCACAACAGCGGTTTAGAAAACATTACCCAGGCACAAATAAACGATTGTATCAGGGTTTTAAATGAAGACTACCGAAAAATAGCCGGAACCAATGGAGGTGCCTCAACTGATGCACGCGCCACAGATGCAGAAATAGAGTTCAGGTTAGCACAATACGACCCTAATGGAAATCCTACCGATGGTGTAAACAGAATCTTAAATGCATCGAAAACAACCAATGCAGATAATACAGCCAAGGCATTAAGCTATTGGGACAGCAAAAAATACTTTAATATATGGGTGGTTAATACCATTGCAGCAACAGGAAGCACTAGCGGAACAACCCTTGGGTATGCACAATTTCCTAACGGAGGTTCAGCCAGCACCGATGGGGTAATAGTAAGAGCTGATAATGTGGGTGCTATTGGTTACCAGTTTCAACAAACCCAATGGGGTCGTACAGTAACCCACGAAGCAGGCCATTGGTGCGGCTTATACCACACCTTTCAAGGTGGCTGTGTAGGAGGTACAACTTCTAATTGCGCCAGTTCAGGTGATCAGGTTTGCGATACGCCTCCGGTTGCTACCTCAACAAGTGGTTGTCCAACCAATCAAAACTCATGCAGTAATGATGTGCCGGATTTACCGGATAATGTACAAAACTATATGGACTACGCTGACGGTACTTGTATGAATATGTATACTGCCGGACAGGTAGCACGTATGAAAAGCTTATTGAGCCAATACCGCTCGGCTATTTATTCAGCATCAAACTTATCGGCAGTGGGTTTAAATGCTGATGGAACTTACAAAGTATTAACCCCGGCTACAGTTACACCGCCATTTAACACCAATTTTCAAGAAACTAGCACTACCTGGTTCATTGAAAACTTTAACAACCCTGTTAACGGTTGGGCAGTAAACAATACGGTAGGGTTTGATGACAATAACTGTATGAGTATTTCAACCTATAAAAATGGTACTACCAGTACTTTGAATACACGTGATGCATTCCATACCAGAAACTACAATATTACCCAATTAGCCAATCCTGTTTTAACTTTTAAAATAGCCCATGCAAGAAGATTAGCTGGCTCAACAGACCAGTTAAATATTTATTTTTCTGACAACTACGGAAGAACAGAAGTATTAGCCAAATCGTTAACTGTAACTGATATGGAAACAGCCGATGTAACTTCAACCGAGTTTGTACCTACCAAAAGCCAGTGGAAAACCATTACCATGGATTTAACTCCTTATAAAACATACACCAACTTCAGGGTTAGGTTTGAGTTACAAGCCCGCAGAGGTAACAATACTTATATTGACAATGTGGCTATCAGCACCGCTGTTGGTGTAGCTGACGGATTAAAAGAAAATATTCAATTCAGCTTAAATCCAAACCCAAGCAACAGCGTTTCAAAATTATCATTCACCAATCAGGCACAATCAAACATCAGCATCAGCATTTTTGATATCAGTGGTAAACTGGTTAAAAATATTTTCAATGATGAGTTAGCAGGTGGCGAACATACTTTTGAGCTTAATGCAAGCGAATTTGCAAAAGGCTTATACATTATTAAGTTCACAGAAAACGACAAATCATTTAACCAGAAATGGTTAGTTGAATAACAACAGAAGGAGTAAGCTTAAACTTACTCCTTTTTTTTGCCTTGTTGTTACGCTCGAGCTGCTCCATATTAAATTACACTCACATCTATTAAAAACAGGCGCTGTACCTCTTTTTATAATACATTTGTTTCATTATATAATTTATAATTATTTGCACTCCAATTTATGAATAATCGCGTTATATTATTAATACTTGATGGCTGGGGACAGGGAACCAAATACCCCGGTAATGCTATTGAATTAGCCAATACTCCAAACTTTGATGCTTTGATAAAAAAGTACCCGAACAGTTTACTTCATACCAGTGGCGAATGGGTTGGTTTACCAGACGGACAAATGGGTAACAGTGAAGTGGGCCATATGAACATTGGTGCCGGCAGGGTTGTATACCAGCAACTGGTGCTGATTGATAAAATGTTCCGTGAGCGAAAAGTAGCCGAGAATACGGTATTGAAAAATGCCCTTGCACATGCCAAAGGCAACAATAAAAAAATACATTTAATGGGCTTGTTAAGCGATGGTGGTGTGCATAGCAGCATTAACCATTTAAAAGGCTTATGTTCTATTTTTAAAGAAAACAACTTCGATAATTTTTATCTACACGCCTTTACTGACGGACGCGATACCGACCCCAATAATGGGGTGAAATACTTAGCCGATATCATGGACCATTTGAAAGAAACCAATGGTAAATTAGCCAGTGTTATAGGGCGTTATTATGCCATGGACAGGGATAATCGCTGGGAGCGTATTAAACTGGCGTACGATTTAATGGTAAATGGGATAGGCGAAAAAACAAACGATGTATTGGCCAGCATTAAACACAGATATGCCGAAGGCGAAACAGATGAGTTTTTAAAACCACTTTTATGTGTAGATGAAAACAACAATGCAATGGCAACCATAGAGCCTAACGATGTAGTTATTTGTTTTAATTTTAGAACAGACCGTGGCCGGGAAATTACACAAGCTTTAACCCAACACGATTTTGTTGCCAACGGTATGGTTAAAATACCTTTGCATTATATTACCCTTACCAATTACGACAAAACATTTAAAAACGTAAACGTAATGTTTGCTGATATTGAGCTGAACAATACCTTAGGCGAAGTATTACAAACCAACCAGAAAAAACAGGTACGTATTGCCGAAACAGAAAAGTATCCGCATGTAACTTTCTTTTTCAGTGGTGGCCGCGAAACAGCATTTAAAGGAGAGGTTCGTCACATGGCACCATCGCCAAAGGATGTGCCTACCTACGATTTTAAACCCGAAATGAATGCCGAAGGTGTTTGCCGGTTTACCTTAGATGAAATAGCGAAGAACGAAGCTGATTTTATGTGTGTAAACTTTGCCAACCCTGATATGGTTGGGCATACCGGTGTAATAGCTGCCGAAATAAAAGCAGTTGAAAAGGTAGATGAATGTTTAGGTCGTATTGTGGAAGCTGGATTAGCCAACAACTATACTTTTTTAATTACTGCCGATCATGGTAATGGTGAGTTTATGATGAACGAAGATGGTTCGGCCAACACGGCTCATACCACCAACGATGTCCCTTTAATATTGGTTGGCAATAATATTCCGAACAAAATAAACAATGGTAAGCTGGCAGATTTAGCCCCTACAACATTGGCCTTAATTGGCCTTGATAAACCAAAAGAAATGGATGGAGAAAGTTTATTAGCTTAAGGGCTAATAAACTTTTATTCTTTAATCTTCCGGTTCTACCTCTACAAAAGTGGTATCAAACTCTTTTTTGTTATTGATTGATTTTTCAAGCGATAACAATAATGAAGGCAGCAATAATAAATTCATCAGCATACCGAATACCAGCGATAAAGAAGTAAGGATTCCCAATGCTACGGTACCGCCAAATGAACTGGCTGCAAAAACAATGAATCCGCCAAATAAAGCCACTGCAGTATAAATAATACTCGGACCCGCCTCAGTTAAACTTTCAGGAATAGCAATACTCATATCCCAATTATGTTTCTTTAAACTATGGCGGTATTTAGCCAAATAGTGAATGGTAAAATCAACAACAATACCATAAGCAATACTGAATATAATAATAGTTGAAGGTTTTAAACGGATATGGAAAAAGCCCATAATACCAATGGTAACTATGAGTGGAATAATATTAGGTAAAAGCGATATGAGCATCATGCGCCATGACGCAAATAAAAATATCATCATAAAGGAGTTGAGCAACAAAGCCCAAAATACAGAGCTTAACAGGTTATTAATCAGATAATCGTTGCCTTTTAAAAATATAGCACTCGTACCTGTCAGCTTCACATCATACTTGGTTTTATCAAAAATAGAATCCACTTTTTGTTGTACCAGTTTGTGAATGTCTTTAATTTTTTGCGAACCCACATCGGCCATTTGAATACTTACACGGGCTGTTTGAAAATTACTGTCCACCATTGATTTAAGCAAGTTTACTTTACCCGTTTGCTTAGGCAGGTAGTTTACAATCTCGCTTATATCCAACACATCAGGTACCTGGTAATATTTAGGGTCGCCATAGTGCATGCCCTGGTTGGCAAACTTTAAAAAATCAACAATAGAAACAGCTTTGCTAAACTCCGGCACTTTACCCAACTCCTTTTCCAGCCTGTTAATTTTTTGAAGCGTTACATAATCTTTTACCCCATTTGGTTTCTTGGTATCAATAGATATTTCATAAGGTAATATACCTTTCAGGTTAGTTTCAAAAAACTTTAAGTCTTTGTATACTTTGTTGTCTTGTGGCAAATCATCAACCACATAACCGGTTTCATCAACCATCAAGGCTCCGCCAATACTTACCAAAACCAATAAAACAGTTCCAATATAAATGGCTTTGCGTTTTTTATACACCAGGTAATTACAGTAAGCCAATACTTTATTTAAGCGTTTGGCTTCTAAATGTTGGGTATGTTTAATCTTTGGTGCCGGTAAATAACTGTATACAATGGGTATTAACACCAAACTAATGATGTAAATAAGCATAATGTTAATACCTGATACCACCGAAAACTGGTCGAGCATAGAACTGCCCGAAAAGCTGAATACACAGAAACCAATGGCAGTAGTAACATTGGTTAAAAACAAAGCCAATCCATTTTTAGCAATCAGCTCTTTAATGGCTTTAATTTTATCGTTATGCTTTAAAAATTCCTGATGGTAAACATTAAGCAGGTAAATACAATTCTGCACCCCTACTATAACCATTAAAGGCGGAATAATACCCGTGAGCAAACTCATTTTATAACCGAAAAAGGCAGTGGTACCAACGGTACATATTACACCAATAATTACCACCAGCAATGACAGTATAACGGCACTTAAAAACCTAAAGAATATAAAAATAAAAACAGCCGTTATTAAAATAGAAAGGTAAATAAATATTTTTATCTCGTCAGCAACCTTGCTGCTCATTAAGGTTCTTATATAAGGCAAACCCGAATAGTGCATTTCGCAATTGTTTTTTGCCCCAAACTCGTTGGCCGTTTTTTCAATATTCAGCACCAGCGGAATCCTGCCTTTGCTATCCAATACATCCTTTTTAAGCGTAATGGCTAAAAGCGTTACATTATTTTCCGGGTTGTACAACAAACCATTGTAAAACTTAAGGTCAGCAACCTTGCTTTTAAAACTGTCTAATTCAGTCTGGTTCGTTATCGGGGAATTTAACAAGGGGTTTAAACTCAGGGTTTGGTTACTGTCGTTCCTGTATATGGTTTGAATATTGCTTAACGAAACTACCTTTTCTATCCCTTCAATATTTTCTATTTTAGTAGTTAAATCAGTCCAGTCTTTAAAAAAGGGGTATTCAAATATTTTATCCGACTGCACTCCAATTACCAGCAAGCTGCCATCTTCGCCAAAAGTGTTTTTAAACTTTATATAATCAATATAATCAGGGTCATCTGCCGGAATAATTTTGGCAAAATCGTACGCCAATTGAACTTTGCTTGCGTAGTAACCGAAAAAAACGGTTGTTAATAAAATGGCTAAAAGGCTTTGCCATCTGTATTTCAAAATAAAATCAGCTAATTTGCTCCACATAAAACGGGCGCAAAATAATCAAATAATTTTGCCATACACTTACAAGTTTACTTTTATATTATTGTAAAATAAACTGATTGAATTTACGTTTGCTAACTACTTTACGTTAATTGCACCCTGAATGACAAAAAGATTTTTCATATACTTATTTTTTGCCTTACCATTATTTATTACTGCACAAAACAAAGGTTTAGGCTCGTGGCGAGTACATTTACCTTATTTAAAAAACAATGCCATGGCTGCTTTGGGCACTACTGTGTATTGTGGTTCGGCCAGCGGACTGTTCAGCTATAACGAAAGCACCCGCGAAACGGAGCGTATTTCAAAAACCGAAGGACTTTCAGATGTAGAAGTTCGCCTGTTACGCGCCAATCCTGCCAACAGTATGCTGTTTATTGTGTACCAGAACAGCAATATAGATTTAATGGTGAACGGACAGGTTACCAATATGCCCCAAATATACCAGCGCAATATTATTGGTAAAAAAGCCATTAACGATGTTACTTTTTACAACGGTAAAGCTTACCTGGCCTGTAGCTTTGGTATTACCGTTATTGATATTAACAAAGCGCAGATATTTGACTCTTACCAAAACATTGGCCCTAATGGCAGCACTATTGAAATACTGGATATAGCCATTTTAAATAATTTTATTTATGCCAGCTGTATTGATGGTATTTACCGCGCCAATTTAACCACCGGTAATTTAAGCGACTTTACCTTCTGGACTAAAATTAAAGCATCGACCAAAAGCAATAAAATAGAAGCTTTTAACAATAAGGTTTATGCGGAAATAGACAGCACCTTACAGGAATACGATACCAATAACTGGACACCTGTAGGCAGCGGAAGCATTAAAGTGGTAAACGACTTGCAGGTTTATAACAACAAGCTGGTTATAACCGATAGTAACTTTGTAAGCACCATTAACAAGGATAATATACTGGATAAAACAAGCAGCCAGTATAAAAACTCGGCTTTGGTTTTACCTAACAACCGCTTTGCCACTATTGACAATTATTACGGCTTACAGCTTTTTCCGGGTGGCGAGTTTAGCGGCATTGATTACATAGCACCCAACGGGCCTTTAAGAAACCTGGCTACCGATTTTAAATTTATTAACGGGCTCATGTATGCAGCTGGCGGCTATGCACCTTCCTTTAACGAAGGCTTTAACCACAACGGCATATACCTTTACGATGGTACCGCATGGAGCAATACCGTAAACCCCAACAACCCGGCCCAATCCCTTACCCCCGATTCTATTTTAGATATTTTAAACCTGACTTACGATGCTTATAACAATAAGCTCTATGCGGCTTCGTACGGTGGAGGTTTGGTAAAAATGGACCCTACCGGAAAAGTAGAAGCCGTTTACAATAAAAAGAACAGTGCCTTGCAGGAAGTATTTGCGGGCAGTTGCCGTGTAGCCGGGCTGGCTATGGATGCTGACAATAATTTATGGTTAACCAACCACTCCAGCGGGCAACCTGTTTGTGTGCTCACCAATGAGGGTACCTTAAAATGTTTTTCAGTAGGTAGTGCCTTTGGAGGTAACAATGCAGTTAGCGCCATTACCATTGACGATTTAAACAACAAATGGATAGCCCACACGCGTGACGGTGGCTTACTGGTATATAACCACGGACAGGATATATTAAACACCAGTGACGATACTTACAAAGTGCTGACCAAAGAAAAAGGCAATGGCGAAATGCCAAGTAACCAGGTTAACTGCATCAGCAAGGATAGAAAAGGTGAAATGTGGGTGGGCACCAATAATGGCTTATGTATTTTCAGCAGCCCTGATTTAATATTTGAAAACAACGGCCAGTCGTACGACTCCAGACAAATAGTAATAAAAGCCGGTTTGGTATATGCTAACTTTTTAGGAGGCGAAAACATTACCTGTATTAAAGTAGATGGCGCCAACCGCAAATGGATTGGCACCAACAATGGTGTTTGGCTCGTATCGCCTGATGGGTATACCGTATTGCAAAACTTTACCATTAAAAACAGTCCGCTGTTAGATAATACCATTATAAGCATAGGCATTAACGACAATACAGGCGAAGTATTTTTTGGTACCGCCAAAGGCATTATTAGCTATATGGGCGATGCAACCGAATCTGACAAAGGTTTTAAATCGGTGGAGATTTACCCCAACCCTATTAAACCCGGTTTTGACGGCAATATTTCTATTAAAGGATTAGCCGAAAATGTAAATGTAAAAATTACGGATGTGGCAGGTAATCTGGTAGCCGAAACAACTTCTAACGGAGGCTTTGCAACCTGGAACGGACGCAACTTTGCCGGCAGTAAAGTAGCAACTGGGGTATATGTGGTTTATGCTGCCAATAAAGATGGCAGTAAATCAATAGTAGGTAAGTTGTTGTTTATACAGTAATTTATTCTCGTCCCACATCAATTAAGGACATAGAAATAATGCAAGATTTCATAGACCAAGCAAATAAAAATGGTGTAACACTTCTCAACAACGGAATGTGTCAATTTTGTGGTGCGGACTATCAAAGAGGTATTTTTGAATGTATGGACAACTATAACAATGGACTTGAACTTTTAGACTTTAATAATGTGGAAAATCACTTATTTAGATTTTTAAGTGTTGATGCCCACGCTTTGCAACATCCAGAAATTCACGGACGATGGAGCAATCATTTTCACTTGACAAGGTTGAATTTGATACTTGATAAAAAGCAAACTTGGGATTACAAAAAATCACCCATGCTAAGTGACTATTTGAACGCATACAAACTAACCAGGCCAAATGAGTTTCTTACTATCCCCAAACCATTAGAAAGAGGAAGTATTACAGTAAAAGACTTGACAAAAGTGACAACAACTGATGAATGCGTTGAACTGATAATAAAATGGACGAACGAAGTTTATCAGGCCTGGACTGCCAATCATTCATTAGTTTCACAAATTGCAGACGGATTTACAGAAAAACAACGAACCGCTAACAAGGGTTTTATCCATAATTAGAAACTATCACCAACAACACAATTGACTCACGCAGGGCTGCCCTCGGTTGTAATTCCCAACCAACCGCTGCATGATGGTTGGTGAGGACACCAACCATGGACGAATAAGTTCAACTTGAGGAGAACATACTTGGTTCGAGCCCCATTACACACCCATTCGTTTAGGCAAAATACAGCACCTCTTCCGCTTGTGTAATGACAATATGCTTGGCCAATTGTTCTTCCATTTGTTTGGCCCAAATTTCCAAATACAGGGCCACGTGTGTTCTGTCGTTATTGCGGAGAGGTTTTACAGATGCCGGTATATGGCTTAGTATATTGGCATCCGATAAATACTCCAGGTTTTTCAAATCCGTAGTGCTTAAGCCTTTTTCCAGTAGTCCGAAAATCATTTTATCCATGGCAAATCCGCTTGTAGGGCAATAATCGTTTAATTGCTCTGACCAGTCGCCTACGCCCTCCATGGCATAAGCATGTATGGTGGCTTTATCCATATTGAGTAATGTTTGGGCTAAGTTACCGCAGTTACAGTTGCCCATGTGTCCCCATTCGTAGGGTTTTCCGTTGCGTAAGTTTTTAGCGGTGTTTCTAAAAGCTTCTATTAAAAGTAAACTAGGTTTGGCCATACGCTTTGTTGCTTATCTGTACATATAAAAAATGAACGGAAAAATTGTTTTGACAAACATTGGCTGCACAAACTAATTTTTGTCAAGGTTGATGAGGATGCCAACCTTGTATAAATCTATTCAACCTAAAAAACCACTATTCGCATAAAAAAAGAGTATTTATACTACTAAAAAAGGGTATTTCTACTCTTGAATTTGTAAGACAAATAATGCAAGATTTGCAATAACAGTTATACAAAGTCAACATAAATTGATAGGCTTTAGGTAGTTTTGTTAAACATACATATAAACAAGTTATAGGGCATTATAAAACGACAGAATGAAAGACAGCCAAGCCTTAGCAAAATTAAAAGAGGTGCTTTGTCAACGCTCAAGCCAGCATAAAAGCACCACATTTAATTTTACCCGACCGCACCCAAAGCACACCTACCGCCAGACTGTTGACACTTGAACGATAATTTAAAGCAAAAATAATTTGACACCTTATAAAATTTATGAAACTAAAAATATTACATCTTTCAGATTTTTCACTTCAAGACAGATAATGTATCGCAGGACATTGTTTTAAGTTCTTTATCGAAACAAATTCAGACTATTTGTAATACTGAGGACAAACCCAATATGCTAATAATTACAGGCGATATTGCATTTAGTGGTAAAACTGAAGAATATTTATTAGCCAAGGAATTCATTAACAAGATTGTTCAATATTGCAATATAAATATCGACAATATTTTTATTATCCCAGGAAACCATGATGTCGATAGAAAGAAAATTGGTAAAGGACAAATAGATTGGTGGTATAACTTTAAAGACGAGTCTGCATTAATTGATGTTTTATCATCTGACCAATCATTTCCAATAATAAAATCCAAAACAGATGCCTACTATGAATTTTTGAAGGAATTCATGAGTGGCAAAACTGAAATTGGAAAGTTTGGAGAATATGTTACCCAATTACCTTTTGGAAATGGTGGATTATCGCTAAAAATAATCGGCTTGAATAGTTCTATTTTTTGCGGTTATGATGGAGACGACCAAAAGAAATTAGCTTTAGGATTGCCACAAGTTACAAAATGTGGCGATCAAATTGACAACCTTTCAGAAATAATAATTACCTGCGTACACCATCCATTTGACTGCTTTCATACTTGCGAAAAACCATCTTTAGCAGTAATCCAAAGATTTTCAGACATTATTCTTTCTGGACATGTACATGAAGCAAATAATTCCTTTCACCAAGGTGGAAATACAGGAGATACGATTTTTATTACATCAGGATCAGCTTATGAATATAGAACAACACAAAATGGATTTAATATTATAGAAATCGATTCTGATACACTGAAAGGTAATGTAATCTTTTATAAATATATTTCTGCAGAGCATAATTGGATTAGGAATAGAGACATCAACCATGCGAATGATGGTGTGTTTACATTTGAAATAAAAAAGGGAACAAATATAAAAAAACAAGAAGCTATGATTGATTCTGAAATTCCAGTCGACAACAATTCAACATACATGTTTGTGCTTAATGGAAAGTTTGACGAATTAGATAGAGAAAAATTCAAAGCATTTGAAACTCATTTGAAAACATTATTCAAAGACGTAAACGGTACAATTGTTAAAGTGGAAAAAAGCTCAATAAAAATATATTTCGAAACTAGTAATGAAATTACAAGCGAAATGCAATCGGAACTAAAAAAGATTTATGGACTAGACTTGCTTGAATTCAAAAAAACTAATGGTAATCTTAAAAACGATAAATCTGTTTTTCATTGGAAAACAACTCTAAAACCGGAATATTCCAAAACACTTGAAAATCCAGGTGCATCTTTTACCCATAGCAGAGCAGAAGATGATTTAACATTAAAAGATTTGTACGTTTCGCCAAATCTTAAAATAATTAGTTTAGGTGAAAATGTCAAAGATAAAATTGATAAAGTTGTTGGTGCGGATAAAGCTTTGACGAAAGTTACTGGAACACCAATGAAAATTGTTATATATGGTGCTGATAGCAGTGGTAAGTCCACATTAATGCGTTGGTGGTATGATAAATACTATGAACAGGGATATATTCCAGTTCTTATTGAAGGAAACTCAATAAAAGATATTTCAATCGATAAAATAAAGAAACTTGTTGAGCACGAAATAAAAAATCAATATAATGGTGTTTTTCAAGGCAAACTGGAAGAATTCGAGCAGGATAGAATTGTTCTCTTAATTGATGATTTTCATAAAATTAGATTCTCTAAATCCAAATTTAAAACTAATTTAATTTCTAATATTGACCAGACATTTTCAAATGTAATAATCACAGGGAATGATTTAATGCAATTTGAATCTTATTCATCAAAATCAGGAGGAAATGTTCTTGAAGACTTTCATAAATATTCGTTAACTGAATTTGGACCAAAGCTCAGGTATGAACTAATTAAAAAATGGAAT
>CAYTWI010000044.1:0-5269 GCA_964442045.1 uncultured Bifidobacterium sp. | reverse complement strand
AATTAGACTCCAATGAATTAATTAGATTGAATAATGAAACGGAAAGCCATGTTGAATCTATCATTGGCAAAAACTTTGTACCTTCCTTTCCTTTATACATTTTAACAATATTACAAGCAAGAGAAGCAACTTCTGCACAAAAGCCTGAATTTAGTATTCATGGATTCTATTATGAACTTTTAATTAATGACGCATTAAATAAAGCAGTAAAAAACAAAGCGGACATCAGTTTATATTACAATTTTATAACAGACTATTGTTATTTCCTTTTTGACTCTAAAATTCGCTTGCAACCATTGTTTATAGACGACTTCCTGAAATTTCATAAACAGTATTGCGATGATTACAAAATTGAAATTAGCCCCAAAGTTGTTATTGAAACATTGGTTAATTCAAAATTACTAAAGGTAAATATTGACACGATTTCGGTTTCATATAAATATGTTTATTACTTTTTTGTAGCTAGGTTTCTTGCGAATCATATTTCTCAAGATGACATAAAAAATAAAATAAAATTATTATGCCAAAGAGTTCATAGAGACGAATTCGCCAGTATTGTAATGTTTTTAACACACTTAACTAAAGACCAGTTTGTGTTAAATCAATTGCTTGAAAACTCTAAAGAATTGTTCAAAGAATTTGCTCCTTTAAAACTTGAAGAGGATGTTTCATTTATAAATAATCTAATTCTGAAATTGCCAGAGCAGGTATATCTCCCGATGGATATTAATAAAATGAAAGAAGAGGAATTGAAAGAGAAGGAAGAATTAGACATTCAAGAGAAACAATTTGATGCTGAAAAGGACATTTTTGATTATGACTTAGATGAAGACATCAACACGTTGGATGTGCTATCAACAATGATTAAAGCAATTAAATCTATTGAAATACTAGGACAGGTTACAAAAAAATATTGGGGAGAATTAAAGGCGCCACAAAAATTTGAATTGGCAGAAGAAACATACATGTTGGGTTTAAGAACATTAGGTTTTTATTTTAGTTTCGTAGGCAAAGACACTGAAATGTTAGTAGAATATTTAAACCACATTTATAAAAAGAAGAATTTAAATAAAAACATTTCAAAAGAAGATGTCGACAAAGCTTCGAGAAATTTTCTTTTTGGGTTGTGCGCAATGTCAACTTTTGGAATCATTAAAAGTATAACTAATGCAATTGGCTATGAGAAGTTATCAGGAACATTTGAAGACATTTTGACCAATCACAATTTTAATTCTGTAAAACTTATTGATACTTCTATCAAACTTGATCACAACAAAAGTTTCCCTTGGGAAAATATAAAAACTCTAAAACCAGAGACAGATAAAAACTACTTGGCAAGTATTGTATTAAAGAACCTTGTAATTAATTATATGTATGTTTTTATTACATCTGAATCGGACAAGCAAAAATTATGTGAATTGCTTGACATTAAAATGGAGCAACTAAGAATGATAGACGCTACATCAACAGTAAAAAAAGAAACACCTAGGTAATATGCCAGCGCATTTGGTAGTAAATTTGTATTTTTTCAAACAAACAAATCCGAACAAAAAACACAAAAGAAATACCAAGCAATCGCACACAGACAATAATAATAATGAGAGACACCGCACGACAGAAAAAAAAACGCCCTATAACAGCACCTACCCAAAAGGCAGGGTTTTGTATTCTAAAGACAGTTTTGTAGTTAATCAAACAACCCCATTCTCGCCCCCACTCGAATTCCTTTTTAGTTCAATCCCCTTCCCCACCCCTTTTCATAACAAAACAAGCTATCTATCAATATAAAAAACCTATTGCTATAAAATTTACTGGTATATAAGTGAAGGAATTATACATTTGTTGCATTAATCCCCTTTCATGAGAGTTACCGATATCATCAACAACGCTAAAAGTACTTTATTTTCCATTGAAATATTACCGCCTTTAAAAGGAAAAGATATTAATTCTGTTTTCAACGGTATTGACCCTTTGATAGAGTTTAAGCCTGCTTTTATTGATGTTACTTACCACCGCGAAGAATACGTATTGCGCAAAAGAAGCGATGGTGGCTTTGATAAGGTATATACCCGCAAACGCCCGGGAACGGTGGCTATTTGTGCGGCTTTAATGAATAAGTACAAAATAGATACCGTACCGCATTTAATTTGTGGCGGTTTCAGCAAAGAGGAAACCGAAAACGCTTTAATTGAATTAAACTTTTTGGGCGTTGACAATGTATTGGTGCTGCGTGGCGATAATATTAAAAACGAACCTAACTTTATACCGGAGCCTGATGGCAACAAAACCTCGTTAGAGCTGTTGCACCAGGTAAAGAACATGAACAATGGTATATACCTAGACCCTGATCTGGAAAATGCCAGCCAGTCTAATTTCTGTATATCTATATCAGGTTATCCTGAAAAACATTACGAAGCACCTAATATGAGCTCTGATTTAAAATGGTTAAAAGCCAAAGTGGATGCAGGGGCTGATTATATTGTTACGCAAATGTTTTTTAACAACGAGAAGTTTTTCGAATTTGTAAAAACGGTGCGTGATATGGGTATTACCATACCTATTATTCCGGGTTTAAAACCATTGACCACTAAAAAACAATTATCTGTTTTGCCTAAAATATTTCATATTGATTTACCGGAAGCATTGACCAACGAAGTGGAAAAATGCAAGGATGATAAAGCGGTAAAACAAGTGGGTATTGAGTGGGCTATTCAACAGTCGAAAGAGTTGAAAGCGGCTGGTACGCCTGTATTGCATTACTATACCATGGGATTGGCAGAAACCACCAAAGCTATAGCCAGTAAAGTGTTTTAAATAAAGTAATATTAGTTGGAGTATGTTTCGGGTATGTTTCGGCTACGCTCAACATACGTAAATATACGTCATGGTGAATGCTGTGAGGTCATTTCAATCAATTTCCTTTCCGCTATTATTAATTAGCTTCTTACTTTTTTCATTGACAAAAATTAAGCAAAAAGTCTAGACTGCTTGTTGGTCGGGAGACACAACAAGGGACAGCAGTAGGTAGCTCGCTCCCGTCCCGATAATTATCGGGAGCTATCGGGATTGTCGGGCCAACGCACGCCTACTCACTATAATTCAGTACTAACAATCCAACCACTTAACAATCCAACCATTCAACCATTTAACAATATCAACCCAATAAACCTACAACTCCTCCTCTTCCTGAGCGGCACTTAAATCTATTACTTTGTTTTTATTGCTGTAATAGTTGGTGGTAAAGGTACACCAATGGCAATCTTCTTTGCCGCACCCCTGGCTGAACTGTTTGGCTTTTATTTTAGCATAGGCATATTCAATCTGACCTATTACGGTTTCTATATCCGGTGGGGTAATGGATACACGTATCTTTTTAAACTCGCCTGTTTTTTTGTTGGGCTCTACAAAATCAAACTCAGCTGTGCGCATTTGCCAGTCTTTGGTTTGTGGCGACTGATCGTAATCCATTAATATTTTATAGAATACGGCCTGACGCCAGTAATCGCCACCGAATTTATCTTCAAACTTGGGCTCTTTGCCTTGTGTTTCATCGGTAGCAGCCTGTGCTGCATTAGGCAGTTTAAATTTATCGTTGGCATTTTCGTAGTTGCCCGTTTTGTAATCTACCACGTTTACTATTTTACCATCAAACTCCAGCTTATCCAGCTTACCGTTAAGGGGTACATTGTTTACTACCACATTGCGCAAGCTACGCTCCACGCTGGTTATTTTGTTCCAGTCTTTTATGTAATGGTTATAATACTTAGGTAAAAACTGTTCACCATACTCTTTGCGCAGCTTGTATTCCTTAGCGGTAAAGTTTTGCTCATACCTGCGCATATACCAGTTAAAGTCTTTTACCATTTCTTCTACGGGTGCAAACTGCTTTTCTTCGCTGGCATTCATTTTACGGAACAATAATTCCAGGGCATGATGTACGGCACTACCAAAGGTCATGCTGGCACTTAAAGGAGCAGGTACTTTTATTAAGCTGTTAAAATAAAAAGCGGTAGGGCATTTTAAATAGCTGCTTAAATGGGTAACGCTTAAGGAATATTTATCGAGCAATTCATCTACAAAATCGTTGGCAAATAAATCGTTGTGGGCTGCAATCTGGTTGTTTTGCCATACGCTTAATTCAAACTGCGTAAGGGCTTCGGGAGAGGCAGTATAGTTTTGGGTAGGGATGTTTCCATACTCCTCCAGCTCGGCTACAAACTGGCTTTTTTCCAGTTCTTTGCCATTGTTATCGTGCAACAAATAACTAACGGCTAATTGTTTTTTAGCACGGGTCATAGCTACATAAAACAAACGCCTTTTCTCTTCTATGTCGTTCTCTTTCGATATTTCAAACAAGGTATCGGGCAATGAATAGTTACTTACTTTACGGGCTTTTTCCCATACGTTGGCATTGGCACCTATAATAAAAACATACTCAAACTCTAAACCTTTAGAGGAGTGGGTGGTAATAAAATTAACGCCATTGGGGTTGTATACCAGCTTTTGCGTAGGCAGGCTTATGCCTTCGTTTTCCATCAGGTCAATGGTTTCTACCAGTTGTTTTAAAGCCAGCTTGGTATTGCGGGCACACTCGCTTTTTACAAAATCGAAAAAGGTATGCAGCAACTGCATATTGTAAGTGCGCTCTTCGTTTTGCAGGGCTTCAAACAACAAACCGCTGTCGTTTATAATTTCCTTTACCAGTTGCTGTAAGGTTAAGTTTACGGCATTGCTAATCCATTTTTCTATTTGGTTAGATGCATTGGCAAAGGCTTCTATCGTCTTTTTGTTTTCGGTTAATAAATCAACTTTGGCTTTTACAAAATTTTTAACCAGTGCATCGCGCCATTGCAGTTTGGGTTTATCGTAATTGCCTGTATTGTTGCTTTGGGTAATGCTATTGGCAAGCCTGGCTATTTCTATAGGTGGTATATTAAAAAACTGGTAATGCAATATTTCAAACAGCAAATGTTCGCCACTGTTGGCACGGGTTAATTCGGCATTGATATAACGTAAAATAGTGACTATTTTTTTAACCAGTACTTCATCAAAAGCATTGGCATGTCTGCGCGTATTAACGGGTATCTGGTGCTGTTGCAGCCAGGTAATTAAATCATCGGCTTGCGCATGCTTATGGTACAATACGGCTATTTCGCTTAACAATACGCCCTGGTCTTGCAGGGCTTTTATCTGTTCGGCTATATGGGTGCTTTCGTGGGCTGCATTGTAGTAAGCATATATGGCAGGGTTTACGGCCAGCTCGGCATAA
>CAYTWI010000043.1:0-27467 GCA_964442045.1 uncultured Bifidobacterium sp. | reverse complement strand
GCCCTAAGGTCGATACACATTTTTTGGCTACTAATTCTTTTATCTGGTTAAACTCTAATTTAAGTTCGATTGATTGTGGATATGGCACTTTAGATTGTACTTTTAAAGCGTGCAATTTAAGGTTTTTGATTTTATTTCAGGTATTAAAACGAACTCCTTTTAGCCGGTTTTATTTCATTATTATTAATCTTTTTCTATTATTGCGCGCTTCATTATTAAATAATAAAACACATTAACTTGAAACAAATAATAAGTGAGCTTCAGCTTAAATACAGAATTATACTTCCAACCTCTTTCTTATTGGTATCAGTAACCTTAACAACATGTATATTCTTAAAATGATTACTATTCTTCAAACTAAGTAACCATGACTATTCTAACAGTACCATATATTTTTGGATACCGCTATTTACTTCAGCAATTATTGTTTTTGTGTGGTTTATTCCTCGAATAAAAATTTTCAATTATAAGTATCAAAGTTCCCGTGATTTTTTAATTGCAACAACTTTTCTTTCCCTATTTGGAATGATTTCTGCCTCGCAATATTGTATTGAAACTATTTTAGGAAATATGCTCGAATTGGAAAACATTGAAGAAATTACCAACCAAAATTTAGAAAAATATGATAAAATAAAAAGATATGATGTAGCTTCTTTTTATAGAGGTTCTTATACCCATTATACTTTTGAAGGTGAAAATAATGACATAGTAGTTGTTAATTCATTCTTTGTAGCACCAATTACCATAGAAAAAAATACTCACTTTAAAACATCACCCAAATATTGGATAGGAATTAAGTTTTCAGAGTCATTTAAAAATGTTATTAATTTTCAAGAAAGAGAAGCCCGGTGTAAATTAATTTATAGAAGCTTTGTAGAAAAAATGGATCAATTCGATTATAAATCATTTGATCACTTTGTTAGAACACCTGTATCTGACGACAAGTTACATTATTTGTATGCTGTTGAAAACAGAATAAGAAGACAAGCAGATGAAAAAATTATAGTATTAGAACCTTCTTACAATAAATACGAGGATAGATACTTTGCTATTCTGCTTCCTTTGTTTTTATTCCTACTTTTGTTCTGTTATTTTTTCGTTTCAATAATTTTTTATGTAAAAAATTCGACTATAAACAGAGAAAAATATGTTTATTTTTTAGATCATAGGTATAAACTCTATTATTTACTTTTTAACTAATTCTAATAGAAAACAAAAAAGATTTGACCGCTCCCGGAGCAATCAAATCTTTTACAAAACAAATTAACTTAAATTTTACTTGGTCTCTTCCGGAGCAGCAGCGGCCAATACTTCACCTTTAAATGTTAAAGTAAAGTTGTTAGGCTCTGAATTGGTAGTTACCGTAGTGGTTTTGGTAAAGCTACCTACTGCGGCTGCATTGTAAGTTAACTTTACAAAACCTTTTTTACCCGGTGCAATACTTTCCTTACTAAAATCTTCAGTAGTACATCCACATGAAGGATTTACACTGGCAATAATTAAAGGAGAATTACCCGTATTGGTAAAAGTAAAAACAACCGATACCGGCTTACCCTGTACAATACCACCAAAGTTGTGTGTTATTTTTTCCCAGGTACATACCGCAGTTTTTGCAGGTTGGCTTGTAGCCATAGCTACAGTAGTTAAAGTTGGTTTTTGTGCATTAAGCATACCACTTAATAACACGGCAGCACTTGCTGCTAAGATTAGTTTTTTCATTGTTTTGTTTTTAATTACCATACAAATGTGTTGCTTCCATTGCATACATTTTGTTAACGGCTAGCGAATATTTCCTAATGATTTGTTAATTATCTTAACAAATTCTAAATGCACTGAATAAAAATATACATTTGTTCAACAGCCCCTTTTTATTAATGAAAAGAAGAACTTTAAGTATATTTTTATTACTGGCACTTACCTCTATTATGGGTATAGTAGTTATACAGATATATTGGTTTAGCAAAGCTTATGAAAACAATGAACAGGAGTTTGACACCAATGTAAATATTGCTTTAAAAGAAGTAGTAAAAGGCATTTTAAAATACAATAACATAAGCAACATTCCGGTTGATCCTGTTAAGCAACTTAAACCTAATTATTATGCCGTAATGGTTAACGACCAGATTAACGCAGAAGTGCTGGAACATTACTTACAAACTGAGCTTAAAAAATTTAATATAAAACAAGGCTTTGAATACAGTATTTACGACTGTTCCAATAAAAAAATAATGTATGGGGGTTATGTAGATGGTGAAGGCAATGACGAACCCGTAGATAAAACCAACTGGCCGCAATGGAAAGCCGACAACTATTATTTTACCGTTTACTTTCCCCATAAAACAATTGATATAGTTGGGCAAATGGCACTTTGGTTATATTCATCAGCCATTATTTTAATTATTGTCATATTCTTTAGCTATAGTTTGTTTGTTATACTCAAGCAAAAACGCTTATCAGAAATTCAACGCGATTTTATCAATAACATGGCGCATGAAATACGCACACCACTCACTACGATAAGCATATCTGCACAAACCTTAAAAGACCCGCAAATATTAGACAGTCCACAACGTTTATTAAACTATTCAACTATCATTATTGACGAAGCATCCAAACTCAAAAATCATATAGAGCGCGTTTTATCCATTGCCGAATCAGAAAGCAAGCTCAAACTTAATTTAGAAAAGTTTGACCTGAATGAAATGATACAAAAAATTTCGACCCAATTGATTAATAACAACACCCATAAAAATATACAATTGCACTTCATACCCGAAACTACCCATCAATCAATTGTTGCCGATAAATTACATATAGGAAATATGATTTCAAATATTATAGATAACTCTATTAAATACAGTGCCACAGACTTAACTATAAACATTAATATTTTATATAAAACACCTCATGCCGTCAGCATACATTTTACCGATAATGGTTTTGGTATATCAAAAGAAAATCAGAAAAAAATATTCGATAAATTTTATAGAGTACCTACAGGTAACGTGCATAATACAAAAGGTTTTGGTATAGGCTTAAACTATGCTATACTAATTGCCAAAGCCCATAAAGGAAACATTACCGTGAGCAGCGAATTAAATAAAGGAACCACATTTATAGTTAACTTACCCATTGCATAAATTTACATGAAAACAAAAATTTTATTAGTAGAAGATGATGTTAATTTAGGCTTTGTAATAAAAGACAATTTAGTGCAACATGATTTTGAGGTGCATCTATGCGAAGATGGAGAGTTAGCCTGGACAGCTTTCGAAAAGGCCAATTTCGACATTTGCGTATTTGACGTAATGTTACCCAAACAAGATGGGTTTACTTTAGCCGAAAAAGTACGACAGGTAAACAAAGACATACCCATTATTTTTTTAACTGCCAAAAGCATGAAAGAAGATAAAATCAAAGGATTTCAAATAGGTGCCGATGATTACATGGTAAAACCTTTTAACATAGAAGAATTAATCTTACGAATAAAAGTATTTTTAAAACGTACCGGCAAAGAATCAGTAGTAAGTATCTACCATTTATGCTCCTACCAGTTTAATTATCCAAATCTTGAATTAACACACCAAAAGACCCTAAAACGTTTAACCCAGAAAGAAGCCAACCTGTTAAAGCTGTTATGCGAAAGCAAAAACAAAATGGTGAAACGGGAAGATATTTTAAAACAAATATGGGGTAACGATGATTATTTTGCCGGCCGAAGCATGGATGTGTTTATTTCAAGGCTCCGTAAATATTTAGCCCACGATACCAATATAGAAATTATCAATTACCATGGTATAGGCTTTATGTTTAGTTTAAAATAAACCTTCCTGTAAGTTCCCGCAAAAACATAAATAAGTGCTTTTCTTTTTTCCAACTGTTAAATAGGTTAAAATCATGTTTCCCGCTTACATAAAATAGCAAAAAAGCTTATCAGGCAATATTATTTATGATATATTCGCGCACTATTTTTTCAAAATCAAAATGAACAAATACCGAGTTATTGGCGTTATGAGCGGCTCATCTATGGATGGTGTTGATTTAGCGTACTGCGAGTTTGAGTTAATTAACACCACTTGGGAGTACAAAATTGTAGCCGCACAAACAATTCCCTATGATGAGAAATGGAGAGTAAGGCTTTCACAACTTTACAAGCAACCTATTGAAATTTATCCTAAAACCGATGCTTTTTACGGACGCTATTTAGGTCAATTGGTTAAAAAATTTGTTCAGGAACATCAGCTAACTGTTGATTTTGTAGCCTCTCATGGCCACACTATTTTTCATCAACCCGAACAAGGCTTTACAGCCCAAATAGGTTGTGGTGCCGGGTTAAATGCCGAAAGCAACTTACCCGTTGTAGCCAACTTTAGAAATATAGATGTAATGCTTGGCGGACAAGGAGCACCGCTGGTTCCTATTGGTGATAAATTTTTGTTTACAGAATACGATGCCTGCTTAAACCTGGGCGGTATTTCTAATATAAGCTTTAACAGTGCTCAAGGCATTACCGCTTTCGATATTTCACCTTGTAACATTGTTTTAAATCGTGTAGCACGCTGGTTAAAACTTCCTTTTGATGATGGAGGTAAAATAGCTGCAAGCGCTGAGATTGATCCTGAGCTTTTAGCCGAACTGAATGAGCTTCCTTTTTACCAGAAAAAGGGCGCAAAATCATTAGGCAGAGAATGGATTAACGCTTCATTCTGGCCGGTGGTAAAAAACTATTTAGATACCAGCGAACCCGAAAAAATGGCTACACTGGTAGAACATATAGCAACACAGATAGCTGTCGTTTTAAACGACTATAACATTCAAAAAATATTAGTAACCGGTGGAGGGGCTTTCAATACCTTCCTGATAGAAACCTTAAAAAAGAAAACAAATTGCCAGATTGTAATTCCGGAAGCAACCTTAGTGAATTATAAAGAAGCTTTAATTTTTGCTTTCCTGGGCATTTTACGCTTAAGAAATGAAAACAATATTTTAAGCAGTGTAACAGGTGCCAGCCGCGATAGTATTGGCGGGGCACTGTACGGAAATTTCAATACAATAATTTAGTTAACCTAATTAACAGGCTAACCATAACAAAACAAATATGCAATTACAAAAACTAATTAAGAAGTACGAAGACAAACAACCAGAAATTGTTTTCGAGTGGAAAGATAGTGAAACCGAAGCCGAAGGCTGGGTAGTAATCAACTCTTTAAAAGGAGGTTCTGCAGGCGGAGGAACGCGCATGCGTAAAGGTTTAAATAAGCATGAGGTAACTTCATTGGCTAAAACAATGGAAATAAAGTTTACTGTTGCAGGCCCACCTATAGGAGGCGCAAAATCGGGTATCAACTTCGACCCTGCAGATCCACGTAAAAAAGGTGTTTTAGAGCGTTGGTATACGGCAGTAATGCCTTTGTTAAAAACTTACTATGGAACAGGTGGTGATCTAAACGTAGATGAAATTCACGAAGTAATTCCAATTACCGAAAAATTAGGCTTATTACATCCACAAGAAGGAACAGTAAATGGCCATTTTAAATTAAATGCGGCCGATAAACAAAAACGTATTGATAATTTACGCGAAGGAGTTTCAAAAAAATTAACCGATTTACGTTTTATACCAACTGCCGATAACAACCTGGTTACAGCCGATATGATTACAGGCTTTGGAGTAGCAGAAGGTGTTCGCCATTACTATAGCATCTGGGGTGGTAATATCAACATGAAAAGAGCTATTATACAAGGCTGGGGAAATGTAGGAGCTGCTGCTGCTTATTACCTGAGCTTATATGGTGTAATGATCGTAGGAATTATTGACCGCAATGGAGGTTTAATAAAAAACACTGGCTTTACCAAAGAAGAAATAAAAGACCTTTTCTTAAACAAACAAGGCAATACCTTAGTGCATCCTGATATGTTAAGCTATGAAGAGGTAAATGCCAAAATCTGGGATTTAGGAGCCGAAATATTTGTACCGGCTGCAGCTTCAAGACTTGTTACCAAAGAGCAAGTTGATAGAATGGCTTTAAATGATCTAGAAGTAATAAGCTGTGGTGCCAATGTTCCTTTTGCTGATGAAGAAATATTCATGGGCCCGATTGCAAATTATACTGATGACCAGGTAGCTATTATTCCTGACTTTATAGCCAATTGTGGTATGGCCAGGGTTTTTGCTTATTGCCAAAGCAACAATGAAGTTGACTTAAGCGATGAAGCAATTTTTAAAGATGCTTCAAAAATTATCTGGCAGGCATTGATGCGTTTGCACCAATTCAATCCTAAACACAATGGTTTACTAAAAAAAGGGCTGGAAATGGCCTTGGTAAACTTAGTTAAATAATACAAAACAAAAGGCCGGTGAATATTTATTTCCCGGCCTTTTAAACAATAAACAATTTCAATAATATGGAAGTACTTAATAATACCTTTTTAGAAAATCCATTACGAGAATATCTCTTATGCTTGTCCATTATATTGATAGGCTTTTTACTAAAACGATTATTTGCTACATTAATAAGTCAGCAAACCTTCCGTATATTTAAAAGTATCTCTCAAAACCAATATTATGATAAATTCTTAGAGTTATTCAGAAAGCCCATAGAGCAATTATTATCGTTAATTATTTTATACACCGCTTTTAACAGGTTAAACTTCCCCACCAGTTGGAATTTTGTCGCCATTGAACATTTTGGTATCAGGTGGATTATAGAAGCCGTTTTTGAAATAGCTCTGATTATTGTTATTGCCAAACTTTTGCTTAAGTCTGCAGATTTCATGGCCTATGTATTCATAGAAGATGACAATGATAAATTAAACATTGACTTAATACGTTTCATAAAAGAACTTGCTAAAATTACTGTTGTTATATTAGCCTTTTTTGTTACCCTGCGCTTAGCCTTCGAGGTAAATATAACAGCCCTAATTGCCAGTTTAGGAATTGGAGGTTTGGCCATAGCATTAGCTGCACAGGATACCATTGCCAATCTTTTTGGCTCCTTTATTATTTATTTGGATAAACCCTTTAAAGCAGGCGATCATATTGAAATCTCGGATGTAAAAGGCGTAGTTGAAAGAGTTGGATTCAGAACAACTCGGGTAAGAACTTTAGATAAAACTTTAGTAACCGTCCCCAACAAAAAAATGGTTGATTCAACCTTAAACAATATATCACAAAGCACAGAAAGACGTGTTAAGTTTACCCTTAGCTTAACCTATAAAAGTAAATCCGATTCTATTCTCAATATTATAAGCCAGATAAAACAAATAATAGATGAACACCCACACACAAGTCATGATATTACAGTAAACTTTACCGATTTTGATACAAGCTCATTAGGAATTCTCGTGATTTACTTTGTGCGCACCAACAAATATGAAGAGTTAGTTTCAGTAAGAGAAAATATAAATATTGGTATAATGAAAGTAGTTGAGGCTAATGACTGCCAATTTGCATATCCGACACAAACAGTCTATGTAAATAAAAATGAAGACTAAATTCTATTAGTTCTTTTTATTCAATAACTCTTCAATTTCCAATTCCATATCCTGATTGTCAGCATCAATATCAGCAATTTTATGCTGATAAATATAGATAGGTAACTGACCTAATATAATAGCTAAGCTAATAACGATGCCGGTTAGAATTAATATTTCAGTGTTACGAAGCATGTAAGCAACAGTAATAAACAAAATGTTTGTTGCATATAAAGCATAACAAACCTCCCTGTGGCTTAAACCTATCTTCAATAACCAATGGTGAATATGGTTTCTATCTGCTTTAAATGGAGATTGTTTTTTAAATGCCCTCAACAAGAAAACACGAAGCGTATCGTACAAAGGAATAATTAAAATCGCAATAGCTATAGCAGGAGCTGTTGAAATGGTCAAATCAGTACTTCTGTTCACTAAACCTGATTCAATGAATTTAATTGAAAATATAGATATCAAAAAACCTATCGTTAAGGATCCCGAATCACCCATAAATATTTTTGCAGGCGCAAAATTAAAAAACAAGAAACCAAATAAAGCTCCAGCCAATGCAAAGCTTAATGAGGCCCAACCTAAATCACCGGTAAAGTAAAACCATAAAGCATAGCTTAATGAAATAATAAAACCTAAGCCACCTGCTAAACCATCTACACCATCGATTAAATTAAAGGCGTTGGTAATTACAATAAGAGTGAAAACACTAAGCAATACACTAGAATAAACTGATAATTCGTGTAAGCCAAATAGGCCATGAAAATTAGTTATTCTGATTCCCTCCGGTATACATACCAAACAGGCCACAAATATCTGTACAAGCAATTTATTAATTGGTGAAAGAATAATAATATCATCTTTCAAACCTGCAAAAAAGAGTATAATAAGTCCTGCCGAAAGGTACTGAAGTCTTGGTAAAGATGGGTCGCACCATAAGCAAGAAGCCACACTGAAAGCTACGAATATCGCAACTCCTCCTAAACGGGGAATTTTATTCTTATGTAGCTTTCTATCATTATGAGAGTCAAATAGTCCTTTAAGTTTTGCGACTGTTATAACGGATGGTAATCCAAATAACACCCCAATAAACGAAGTTATAAAAACAAGGATGATATGCTGCATAGAGTAATTAAAAATGCAATGTAGGAAAGCATATAGGGAAAACCAAACATTAAATTTTTCCCATTAAAAATTTTACAAAGACTATTAAACCAAAATTTAAAAACGGTTATTCACATAAAAAAACCCTTACTTTTAAAAAGTAAGGGTTTATATATTTTTTATTCAGCAGTTTCAGTCGGTGTGGCTGAAGAAGTATCCTCCTTCTTAGTTCTACCACGTCTGGTTTTCTTAGCAGCTGTTTTAGCTGTTTTTAACGATAACATCGCTTCGTTGAAATCAACTAATTCAATAATTGCCATTTCAGCGTTATCACCCTGACGGTTCATTAATTTTAAAACTCTGGTATATCCACCTGGTCTGTCTGCAATTTTTGGAGCAACAACACCAAATAACTCTTTTACTGCTTCAGCTTGTTTTAAGTAAGCAAATACAGTTCTACGGCTGTGTGTTGTATCTTCTTTCGATTTTGTTATTAAAGGCTCTGCATAGGTACGCAATGCTTTTGCTTTAGCCAAAGTAGTTGTTATTCTCTTATGCATGATTAGCGATGAAGCCATATTAGCCATCATAGCCTTTCTGTGAGTTGCAGTTCTACCTAAGTGATTAAGTTTGTTTCCGTGTCTCATTTTCTTATTTCTTTATTACGTAGTTTAACAACTACGACTAGTCTTCATTTAATTTAAATTTTGCAACATCCATTCCAAATGTCAAACCTTTGTCGCGAACAAGCTCTTCTAATTCTGATAAAGATTTTTTACCGAAATTTCTGAATTTCAACAAATCAGCAATATCATAGCTAACTAACTCTGATAAAGATTTAATATCAGCAGCTTTTAAGCAATTATATGCTCTTACTGATAAATCTAAATCTGACAATGGTGTTTTTAAAATCTTACGAACATGTAATAAGTTCTCATCAACTTCTTGTGGAATTTCTTTAACCTGAGTATCTAAGGTAATCAATTCATCACTGAACAACATAAAATGTTGAATTAGTATTTTCGCAGCTTCTTTCAAAGCTTCCTCAGGATGAATAGAACCATCAGTATTAATTTCAATGGTTAACTTTTCATAATCAGTTTTTTGCTCAACACGGTAATCTTCTACAGAGTATTTAACGTTTTTGATTGGCGTAAAAATCGCATCAATAGGTATTACACCAACAACTGAATCTTTAGAACGATTCTCATCAGCCGGTAAATAACCACGTCCTTTTTCTACAACCAGTTCAATTTCTAAATGAACTGAACTTTCCATGTTGCAAATAACAAGCTCCGGATTTAAAATTTTATAAGCGTTGGTATGTTTAGCAATATCACCTGCATTAAATTGTTCTTGACCTTTAATGTTAATGTATATCTTTTCATTATCAACACCATCCATGGTGCGTTTAAAGCGCACTTGTTTCAAATTTAAAACAAGCTCAGTTACATCTTCAATTACACCTTTAATAGTTGAAAACTCATGATCAACACCGGTTATTTTTACCGAAGTTATGGCGTAGCCTTCTAACGATGATAAAAGAATTCTTCTTAATGAGTTACCAATAGTCACTCCGTAACCTTTTTCCAAAGGGCGGAATTCGAACTGACCAAAAAAGTCAGTATCTTTATGCATGATAACCTTATCGGGCTTTTGAAAAGCAAGTATTGCCATTTATAATATTTGTTTTAATTATTTATTATTTAGAGTACAACTCTACAATTAACTGTTCTTTTATATTTTCAGGAACTTGATCACGCTCAGGTAAAGAGATAAAAGTTCCGCTCATAGTGGCAGAATCCCAAGTTAACCAATTGAATTTTTTAGCGTTACTTGTAGCTAAGCTATCGTTAATTGATTCTAAAGATTTTGATTTCTCTCTAACACCTACAACATCACCAGGACGTAAAGTATATGAAGAAATATTAACTACTTTTCCATTTACAGTTACATGACGATGGCCAACTAATTGACGAGCTGCTGCTCTTGTTCCTGCTAAACCCAAGCGGTAAACAGTATTATCTAAGCGAGCCTCTAAGAATTTAATCAAATTCTCACCAGTAACACCTTTTCTTCTAACAGCCTCTTCAAATATTTTGTAGAACTGACGTTCTAATACACCGTAAGTAAATTTAGCTTTTTGCTTTTCACCTAACTGGATAGCATATTCTGTTTGTTTTGTTCTTCTTCTAGCGTTACCGTGTTGTCCCGGAGGAATATTACTACGTTTTTCGTAATATTTATCATCGCCAAAAATTGGATCTTTAAAGCGTCTTGCTATTTTGGTTTTTGGACCTATATATCTTGCCATTTTCTAAACTTTCTTAATTAATGATTATACTCTTCTGCTTTTTGGAGGACGACATCCATTGTGTGGTAATGGAGTAATATCTTTGATAGATAATACTTCTAGACCGGCAGATTGTAAAGTACGAATAGCACTTTCTCTTCCGCTTCCCGGTCCTTTTACAAACACGTCAACTTTTTTCATTCCTGCATCAACTGCAACCTTCGCACATTCCGAAGCTGCTGTTTGTGCTGCATAAGGAGTATTTTTCTTTGAACCTCTGAAACCCATTTTACCTGCAGAACCCCAAGAAACAACTTGGCCTGTAGCATTAGTAATAGAGATTATAATATTGTTGAAAGAAGCTTTAATGTGCGCCTGACCATGAGAGTCAATTGCAACAACTCTCTTCTTGTTTACTTTTTTACCTGAATTTGTAGCCATTTTTTCTATTTTATGCTATTTATTACTTAGTAACTTTCTTTTTACCTGCTACTGTTTTACGTTTACCTTTACGAGTACGTGAATTCGTTTTAGTTCTTTGACCACGAACCGGAAGCCCTTTACGGTGACGTAAACCACGGTAACAACCAATATCCAACAAACGTTTGATATTTAACTGTTTTTCAGAGCGTAAATCTCCTTCAACAGTGATGTTTTCTGTAATATGTTTACGAATGGCGTTTAACTCTTCATCATTCCACTCACTAACTTTTTTGCTTACATCAATTCCATTAGATGTTAAAATTTGAACAGCAGTTGTACGTCCAATTCCGTAAATATAGGTTAAACCTATTTCACCTCTTTTATTTCTTGGTAAATCTATACCTGATATACGAGCCATATTATATTATTATCCTTGACGTTGTTTAAACTTTGGGTTCTTTTTGTTAATTACGTAAACCCTACCTTTACGTTTCACAATTATGCAGTCTTCACTGCGCTTTTTTACTGAAGCTCTTACTTTCATTTCTTCGGTTTATATATGTGTTTACTTGTACCTATAAATTATTCTTCCTTTAGTCAAATCATATGGACTCATTTCTACAGAGATTTTATCTCCTGGTAAAATTTTAATGTAATGCATTCTCATTTTACCTGAAATATGTGCAATGATTTCATGACCATTTTCAAGTTGAACTCTAAACATAGCATTGCTTAATGCTTCTGTAATAATTCCATCTTGTTTTATTAACGCTTGCTTCGACATATTTTTTTAAAGGGTTGCAAAAATAATTGATTATTTCAATTTATCAACAATTTATTATGCTGCTGATGTATTTCCGCTACGGCCTTTTATTTTTCCGTTTTTCATTAATCCATCATACTGACGCATTAACAAATGACTTTCTATTTGTTGTAAAGTGTCTAAAACAACACCTACTAAAATTAACAATGATGTTCCACCATAAAACTGCGCAAATTGACTATTGATATTAAATGCACCTGCAAATGAAGGTAAAACAGCTACAATAGCTAAGAAAATAGCTCCAGGTAACGTAATTCTACTCATTACATTGTCAATAAAATCAGCTGTTGATTTTCCTGGTTTAACACCTGGTATAAAACCATTGTTACGCTTCATATCATCAGCAATTTGATTTGCATTTACCGAAATAGCAGTGTAGAAATAAGTGAACAATACTATTAATAAACCAAATGTAAAATTGTAAGCAAATGATAATGGATTAGCAAATGAGGCTAAGAAACTATTTGCTTCAATATTAGAAACAAATTGAGCAGCATAACCAGGAATAAACATTAATGCTTGTGCAAATATTATTGGCATTACACCTGCAGCGTTAATTTTTAAAGGTATATACTGACGAACTCCTCCATACTGTCTGTTACCAACAATACGTTTTGCATATTGTACAGGAATCCTTCTGGTACCTTGCACTAATAATATTGTTAATAATACTACAGCAAATAAAGCAGCTAATTCTACTACAAATATTACCAATCCACCACCACCGGTTGTTAGTTTAAAATTAAACTCTTCCCAGAACGAAAGTGGCAAGCGGGCAATAATCCCAATCATAATGATTAAAGAAATACCATTACCTATACCTTTATCAGTAATTCTTTCTCCCAACCACATTACAAACATTGTGCTGGCGGTTAAAATAATCATTGAACTTAAAGTGAACATAAAGTCTGATAAAAGTTCAGGATGAGCTATTGACATAATAGCCTGAGGATTTGTATTCTTTAAGTTAATTAAGAAACCATATGACTGAACTAAGGTAATTGCAATAGTTAGGTATCTTGTAATTTGGTTAATTTTTCTTCTTCCATCTTCACCTTCTTTTTGAAGGCGTTGGAATGAAGGTAATGCTAATGATAACAACTGAACAACAATTGATGCCGAAATATAAGGCATAATACCTAATGCAAAAATAGATGCACGACCAAAAGCTCCTCCTGCAAACATGTTGATAATGCCAAACAAACCACCATCGGCTTGTTTAGAATCAAGTAAGTTCGGATCAATGCCTGGTAATGTTACATAACTTCCAATTCTATAAACTAGCAATAACCAAAAAGTTATTTGAAGCTTATATCTTAAGTCATCTATTTTCCAGATATTTTTTAATGTATCAAGTAGTTTTTTCATTCGTTACATTTTTACAGCTGAACCACCAGTAGCTTCAATAGCTTTTATTGCAGATGCTGAAAATGCATGTGCTTTAACTTCTAAAGCTGATTTTAGTTCACCTCTTCCAAGTATTTTAACTAATTCATTTTTACCAACAACACCATTATTTACTAAAGTTTCGAAATCGATAGTTTTCAAGCCTTTGCTTTCAACTAACAATTGCAATCTATCCAGGTTAATACCTACATATTCAACTCTATTTAAATTTTTGAATCCAACTTTTGGTAAGCGTCTGTATAAAGGCATTTGACCACCTTCAAAACCACGCTTTGTACTGGTACCACTACGAGAACCAGCTCCTTTATTACCACGTGCAGCTGTGCCACCTTTTCCACTACCTTCACCTCTACCTACCCTTTTTCCTTCTTTGTGAACAGAACCTGCTGCTGGTTTTAAATTATGTAAATTCATTGTTTATTTACTTTTAAACGTTTTCAACTTTTAATAAATGAGCAACTTTATTGATCATACCTAATACAGCGGGTGTGCCTTCAACCTCGCGTGACTGGTTTAACTTTGAAAACCCAAGTGCTTTTATAGTGCGCTTTTGGCCTTCAGGGCGGTCAATGATACTTTTTACGTACGTAATTTTTACTTTAGCCATTTGTACTATTCTCCTCCGTTAAATACACTTTTTAATGATAAACCTCTAGTATTTGCAATAGTATAAGCATCACGCATATTTAATAATGCATTTACAGTTGCTTTTACCACATTATGCGGATTCGAAGAACCTTTTGATTTAGCTAATACATCCGTTACTCCAGCACTTTCCAACACCGCACGCATAGCACCACCAGCAATTACTCCTGTTCCATGTGCAGCAGGTTTTAAAAATACTCTTCCTCCACCAAATTTACCTGTTTGCTCGTGAGGAATTGTTCCTTTCATTACGGGCACTTTCATTAGATTCTTTTTAGCATCCTCAACACCTTTAGTAATTGAGTCTGTTACCTCGTTAGCTTTACCTAATCCGTAACCGATTACACCATTACCATCTCCTACTACTACTAAAGCTGAGAAACTAAAAGTACGACCACCTTTTGTAACTTTAGCTACACGGTTAATTGCAACAACACGTTCTTTTAATTCTATATCGCTCGATTTTACTCTTTTAATATTTTCTGTTGACATAATATTTTTTATTATTGAATTTGCTTCTGTCTCTTACAAGAAGAAACAAGTTTCATAAAACAAAATTAAAACTCTAATCCTCCTTCTCTTGCGCCATCAGCTAAACTTTTAATTCTGCCGTGGTATAGATATCCGTTTCTATCAAAAACAACTTGTTTAATTCCTGCAGCAATTGCTTTTTCAGCTATTTGTTTACCTACTGCTACAGATAATTCAACTTTAGTTATTTTTTCTTTAATATTTCTAGATGATGCCGAAACAATTGTTTTACCATCTATATCGTTAATTAATTGAGCGTATATAGCTTTATTGCTACGAAATACAGTTAAACGTGGTCTATTATCAGTACCTTTTATGCGGCCACGAATACCTCTCTTAATTCTTGTTCTGCGTAATTCTTTTTTTGTTGCCATGACTTATAATTATTTTGATGCTGTTTTACCTGCTTTTCTTCTAAGAACTTCACCCACAAATTTGATACCTTTACCTTTGTATGGCTCAGGAGCACGAAGTGAGCGTATTTTAGCAGCAACTTGACCAATCAATTGTTTGTCTGCACTTTCTAAGGTAATGATTGGGTTTTTACCTTTTTCAGTTTCTGTTTTTACCGTAATTTCTTTTGGAACTTCGAAATATATATGATGCGAGTAACCTAGAATTAAATCTAAGATATTACCCTCGTTAGTAGCTTTAAAACCAACACCCACCAACTCTTGTTTCTTTTGGAAACCTTGAGTTACACCTACAACCATATTATTTAATAGTGAACGGTACAATCCGTGAAGTGCTCTGTGTCTTTTATGATCAGTAGGGCGGCTGATAAGAATTTCGCCATTTTCTACTACCACTTTTATATCGGCATCAACTTGTTGATGCAATTCGCCTTTAGGTCCTTTTATAGATACTAAATTGTTGTTGCTGATTTTAAAATCAACACCAGCAGGCAATTTTATTGGGGCTTTTCCTATACGTGACATGTTAAAGTATTCTCCTTTTTAATTAATAAATGTAACATAAAACTTCACCACCAACATTTAATTTTTTGGCTTCTTTATCTGTCATAACACCTTTAGAGGTTGTTAATACAGCAATACCTAAACCATTAATAACGCGAGGCATGTTTTCAACACCAGCATAACGTCTTAAACCTGGACGGCTTATACGATCAAGTTTTTTAATTGCTGAAGCTTTAGTAACTGGATGATACTTTAAGGCTATTTTGATTGAGCCTTGGTGATTAACTACATCTTCGAATTTGTAGTTTAAGATATAACCTTTTTCAAAAAGAACTCGGGTTATTTCTTTTTTTAAGTTAGAGGAAGGGATTTCCACTATGCGATGTCCCGCTTTGATGGCGTTACGCAACCTTGTTAAATAATCTGATATTGGATCTGTCATTTTTGTTAAATTTAATACTTGCCGATAGTAAGCCAAGGGCACTCTTTTCGACTAAGTTAAGTTTATTACATTCTAAAGGGGTGCAAATATAATAATTCGCAACCCTCTCGCAAATTTATTTTTTCTACCAAGATGATTTAGTCACCCCTGGTATTCTTCCCATTGAAGCTAACTCGCGGAATTGATTACGGCAAATACCGAAATCGCTCATATAACCCTTAGGACGACCAGTAAGCTTACATCTGTTTTTTAAGCGAACTGGAGATGAGTTACGAGGTAATTTTTGTAAACCTGCATAATCACCTGCTTTTTTTAAAGCTTCACGTTTTTCGGCAAATTGAGCATTCAATTTTTCTCTTTTACGCTGACGTGCTTTTACTGATTCTTTAGCCATTATAATATTATTTATTTTGATTTTTGAATGGTAAACCAAATTCTTTTAACAATGATAAACACTCTTCATCAGTGCTGGCAGTTGTTACAAAAGTAATATCCATACCATTAATGCGATTAACTTTATCAATAACTATTTCAGGGAAGATTATTTGTTCTGTAATACCCATGGTGTAATTTCCACGGCCATCAAAACCTTTATCATTTAATCCTGCAAAATCTCTTACACGAGGTAAAGAAACTGAAATAAGTCTATCCAAAAACTCATACATTTTTTCACCTCTTAAAGTTACGCGTGCTCCAATCGGAATATCTTTACGTAATTTAAAGTTCGAAATATCTTTACGAGATTTGGTTGGAACTGCTTTTTGTCCTGCAATAGTTGTCATTTCAACTAAAGCCTGGTCAACAATTTTTTTATCAGATACTGCTGCTCCAACACCTTGGTTTAAACAAATTTTCACCAATTTAGGAACTTGCATTACATTTTTATATCCAAACTTTTCTACTAAAGCTGGTTTAACTTTACCGTTATAGTCTTGTTTTAATCTAGGGACGTACGTTGTTGTCATATTCTTAGTCGATTATTTCTCCTGATTTTTTTGAATATCTTACAGTTTTGCCATCCTCGTTTTTCTTACGACCAACTTTGGTAGCATTATTGCTTTTATCCATCACTTTAAGATTACTAATATGAACAGGGGCTTCTTTTTTAATAATACCACCTTGTTGATTTTGAGCATTAGGCTTTGTATGACGGCTAACAATGTTAACACCTTCAACTACTGCACGGTTAGTAGCAGTAATAATTTCAATTACTCTTCCCGTTTTACCTTTATCATCTCCTGCTATTACAGTTACGCGATCGTCTTTTTTGATACGCAACTTAGCTTTGTTGTTCATTTTCTTTTCCATTATTATAATACCTCCGGTGCTAATGAAACAATTTTCATGAATTGTTTTTCCCTTAACTCACGGGCAACTGGCCCAAATATACGAGTAGCGCGTGGCTCATCTTGTGCGTTTAACAAAACACAAGAGTTATCGTCAAAACGAATGTATGAACCATCAGCTCTACGAACTTCTTTTTTAGTTCTAACAACAACAGCCTTAGAAACTGCACCTTTTTTAACGCCACCTGATGGTAACGCTGATTTAACTGTAACTACTATTTTATCGCCTACAGATGCATAGCGTCTTCCGGTGCCTCCCAGAACGCGAATACATAATACTTCGCGCGCTCCACTATTATCAGCTACTTTAAGTCTTGATTCCTGTTGTATCATTTTATTATTTAGCTTTTTCTACAATTTCTACTAATCTCCAACGTTTATCTTTGCTTAACGGACGAGTTTCCATTAACTTAACGATATCATTCATACCGCTTTCGTTTCTCTCATCGTGAGCTTTAAATGTTGAAGTCATTTTTATAAATTTCCCGTATTTTGGGTGCATAACTTTACGCTCTACAGAAACTACAATAGTTTTCTGCATTTTGTTGCTTACTACTTTCCCAATTATAACCTTACGCGAATTTCTATTAACTGCTGTTGTTTCCATTTTGTTATAGTTTTTATGCGTTTGACAATTGGCGTGCTTTTTTCTCAGTAAGCAAGCGAGCAATAGTCAATTTACTTTCTTTAATTAATTTTGGATTTTCAATAGGAGATACTGCATTCTGCAAAGTCATTTTTGTTAAATTTAACTTTTCGTCAGCAATAGCAACTCTCAATTCTTTATCCGACAATTCTCTGATTTCTTTATTATTCATTACTAGTTTCCGTTATAATCAGGTTTAACTACAAATTTGGTAATAACAGGAAGCTTTTGTGCAGCTAAACGCATTGCTTCTCTAGCAGTTTCCATAGGAACACCTTCTGCTTCGAAAATAATTGTTCCAGGTTTACAAACAGCTACCCAAAATTCCGGTGCTCCTTTACCTTTACCCATACGCACTTCTGCAGGCTTTCTTGTCATTGGTTTATCTGGAAACACTCTGATCCAAACTTGACCTTCTCTTTTCATGAAACGATTCAAAGCAACACGAGCAGCTTCTAATTGTTTTGATGTTAAAAAGCAAGTATCAAGGGCTTTTAAACCAAACGATCCAAAGGCAACCGTAAAACCTCTAGAGGCATTACCTTTAACTCTACCTTTTTGTTGTTTCCTAAATTTTGTTTTTTTCGGCTGTAACATATTTACAGTTATTTTATTTTAATGATAAAATCTTGAATTATTTTTTTTCTCTTCTTGGCTTTCTATCGCCACCGCCAGCATTAGCCCCAGCACCTCTTCTATCTCCACCTCTTCTGTCTGAACCGCCTCTTCTCTCATCACCTCTTCTATCAGGGCGACTGTTATTACCTTTATTATCAACAGCACCTTGGTTAGGAGATAAATCGCGTTTTCCATAAACTTCACCTTTACAGATCCACACTTTAATTCCTATTTTTCCATATACTGTTAACGCTTCAGATATTGCATAATCTATATCAGATCTTAAGGTGTGTAATGGTGTACGTCCTTCTTTGTACGATTCCGAACGAGCCATCTCTGCTCCACCTAAACGACCACTTATTGTAACTTTAATACCATCAGCACCCATTTTCATGGTATTTGAAATAGCGCCTTTCAAAGCACGTTTGTAAGATACACGGGCTTCAATCTGGCTGGCAATTTGCTCACCAACTAAAACCGCATCTAACTCAGGACGTTTTATTTCAAAAATATTGATAGCTACGTCTTTTTTGGTAAGTTTTTTAATTTCTTCTTTGATTTTATCAACTTCAGAACCGCCTTTACCAATTATTATTCCCGGACGAGAAGTGTGAATTGTAATGATAATACGTTTAATCGTACGCTCAATAATAATTTTTGACACTCCGCCTTTTATAATACGGGCACGAAGATATTTTCTTATGTTTTCATCTTCGATAAGTTTTTCAGCAAAATTTTTGCCACCAAACCAATTACTTTCCCAGCCACGGATAATGCCTAAACGTAATGCTATCGGATTTACCTTTTGTCCCATTATGCTTTAGTATTTTCTTTTTCGTTATTAATTTCTTCTGAACTATTAGCTACAGTCATGCTATCTACAATAAGAGTAACATGATTTGAGCGTTTACGTATTCTGTGTGCACGTCCTTGAGGTGCAGGCAAAACACGTTTTAACATGGCACCACCGTCAACAAAAATTGTTTTTACATACAATTCGCTGCTTTCAGCACGAGCACCTGTATTTTTTTGCTCCCAATTTGCTATCGCACTACGCAACAACTTTTCAACTCTGTGGGCGCTTTCTTTTTTATTGTTAAAGCGTAAAGTATTAAATGCTTCTTCTACTCTTTTGCCACGTATAAGGTCTACAACAAGTCTCATCTTACGAGGAGAAGTCGGACAATTATTTAATTTTGCTACTGCTTCCATTATTAATCTTTCTTAACTGGGTGTGATTTAAATGTACGTGTAGGAGCGAACTCACCTAATTTATGACCAACCATATTTTCAGTAACATAAACCGGTATAAATTTATTGCCATTGTGAACAGCAAATGTATGTCCTACAAATTCTGGAGTTATCATTGATCTGCGACTCCAAGTTTTAATTACAGATTTCTTTTTCGACTCATTCATTGTATCAACTTTTTTCTCAAGTTTAATATCAACGAAGGGTCCTTTTTTTAGTGAACGAGCCATACTTTATTACTTCTTACGCTTTTCTATGATAAATCTATTTGAATATTTTTTAGGAGTACGTGTTTTGTATCCTTTTGATTTGATACCGTTACGAGAACGTGGGTGACCTCCTGAAGCTCTTCCTTCACCACCACCCATTGGGTGATCAACAGGATTCATTGCTACCGGACGTGTACGAGGACGAACACCTCTCCATCTGTTTGCACCTGCTTTACCTTTTCTCTCTAAGTTATGATCAGGGTTTGAAACTTGTCCAACAGTTGCGCTACATGCAACTAATATCATCCTGGTTTCACCAGAAGCTAATTTTACAATAGCATAACGACCATCACGATTCAACAATTGCGCAAATGAACCGGCTGAACGAACTAACTTACCGCCTTTGCCTGGTAACATTTCAATATTATGAATTAAAGAGCCTAAAGGAATTTCCTGTAAAGGTAGTGTATTTCCTATTTCAGGAGGAACACCAGAACCACTTTGTACTGTTTGTCCCACTTGTAAGCCTTTAGGAGCTAATATATAACTTTTCTCTCCATCAGCGTATTGAATTAAAGCAATACGAGCTGAGCGATTTGGATCATACTCAATCGTAACTACATTGGCTTCGCCTTGTTTAGTACGTTTGAAATCTACTAACCTATATTTTCTTTTATGACCTCCACCAATATAGCGCATAGTCATTTTACCACTATTATTTCTACCACCCGATTTCATTATAGAAACGGTTAGTGACTTCTCAGGTTTTGAAGCTGTTATTTCTTCAAAAGTATTAGCCGACTTAAAGCGTGTTCCTGGAGTTATTGGATTAAATTTTCTAATTCCCATTTTGTCCTTTATACGTTTTGGAAGAAGTCAATTTTTTGACCTTCTTGTAATGTAACAATAGCTTTCTTAAAAGCAGGTTTTCTTCCATTGAATTGACCACGTTTAGTAAATCTAGATTTAGTTTTACCTGCGTAAACCATAGTGCTTATGCCCGTAACATTTACACCGTATAGTTTTTCAATCTCTTTGGTTATTTCAGGCTTGGTAGCCTTTTTCTCAACTACAAAAGCGAATTGATTTAACTTTTCACTGATGCGGCTATATTTTTCTGTTATTAATGGCTTTTTTAAGATACTCATTACTTAACTTTATTAAATAGGTTATCAATTACTCCAAGAGAATTTTCAAGTAAAATTACCTTTTGAGCATTTAAAATTTCGTAGGTATTCACATCACCAGCAGTTACCACTTTTGATTTTGGTAAGTTACGGCTAGAGCGATAGATAAACTCGTTATAGTCACCAATTACTACTAAAGTTTTTGTATTGTTTAATTTTAAATTATTTAAAATATTTACAAAATTCTTAGTTTTTGGAGCATCAAAACTAAAGTTCTCTAACACGGTAATGTTATTTTCTTTCGCTTTATAAGCTAAAGCTGACTTACGAGCCAATTGTTTTAATTTCTTGTTCAGTTTGAAACTGTAATCTCTTGGTTGTGGTCCGAATATTCTGGCTCCACCAACACGAGTACCCGATTTGATACTACCTTTACGAGATCCACCTGTTCCTTTTTGACGATGTAGTTTTTTAGTTGAACCACTTACCATGCTACGCTCTAATGAAGAGTGTGTTCCTTGACGTTGGTTAGCTAAAAACTGTTTTACATCTAAATATATTGCATGATCGTTAGGCTCAATTCCAAATACATCTTGGCTTAGAGTAACTTTACGACCCGTTTCTGTTCCTGTTGTGTTAAATACTGCTAATTCCATCTGTCCTATTTCTCCAATAATATAAATGAACCTTTAGCACCAGGAATAGACCCCTTTATAACCAAAAGATTCTGATCTTTTATAACTTTTAAAATTTCAAGATTGGTTTTCTTAACTCTGGCTCCACCAGTTCTACCAGCCATTCTCATGCCTTTTATAACTTTTGAAGGGTCAGAAGAAGCACCTATTGAACCAGGAGCTCTTTGTCTATCGTGTTGTCCGTGTGTGGCCATACCAACTCCACCAAAACCATGGCGTTTTACAACACCTTGAAAACCTTTTCCTTTTGAAGTACCAACTACATCCACAAATTCGCCTTCAGCAAATAAGTCTGCAGTAATAACTTCACCTAATTGTAATGCATTTTCGAAACCTTTAAACTCAACCAATTTTTGTTTTGGTGTAGTATTAGCTTTTTTGAAAATACCTTTACGCGCAGCGGGTGTGTTTTTTTCTCTTGCTTCACCATACGCTAACTGAACAGCATTGTAACCATCTGTTTGCTCAGTTTTAACCTGAGTAACAACACAAGGTCCAACTTCAACAACCGTACAAGCCATTTGCTTGCCGTCTTTATTGAAAACACTGGTCATTCCTATTTTTCTTCCTATCAATCCTGACATAATTATACGCTGTCTAAATTTCTTTAATTAATTGATCAAACTTTAATTTCTACGTCTACCCCACTTGGCAACTCTAATTTCATTAGAGCATCAACAGTTTTAGCTGTGCTGCTATAAATATCAAGTATGCGTTTGTATGAACACAATTGAAATTGTTCACGTGCCTTTTTATTTACGTGTGGCGAACGTAAAACTGTATAAATTTTCTTTTGGGTTGGAAGTGGAATTGGACCACTAACTACAGCTCCAGTGCTTTTTACAGTTCTAACGATTTTTTCAGCTGATTTGTCAACTAAATTATAATCGAAACTTTTTAACTTAATTCTTATTTTTTGGCTCACAATATTTATTATTAAGCTTTTGCTTTTCCGTTAATTTTTGCTAATATTTCATCTTGAACATTTCTAGGAGCTTCAGTGTAATGGCTGAATTCCATTGTAGAAGTTGCTCTTCCTGAAGATAAAGTTCTTAATTGAGTAACATAACCAAACATTTCTGCTAAAGGTACTTTTGCTTTTACAACCTGTGAACCTGCTCTGCTATCCATTCCTTCTAATTGTCCACGTCTTCTGTTCAAGTCACCTATTACATCACCCATGTTTTCTTCAGGAGTTAACACCTCTAATTTCATGATTGGCTCAAGTAATACCGGTTTAGCTTTTCTTGATGCTTCTTTAAAGCCCATTCTTGCAGCTAACTCGAATGATAATGAATCTGAATCCACTGCGTGGAAAGAACCATCAAACAAACGAACTTTTAAACTTTCAACTGCATAGCCGGCTAAAACACCATTGGCCATTGCACCTTTGAAACCTTTTTCTACTGAAGGGATGAATTCTTTTGGAATAGCACCACCTACAATTTGGTTTACAAATTCCAATCCTGGTTTTTCAGGGTCGCCTGGTATTAATTCAAATTGAATATCAGCAAACTTACCTCTACCACCCGATTGTTTTTTATACGTTTCTCTGTGTGTAACCGGAGCAGTAATTGTTTCTTTGTAAGAAACTTGTGGTGCACCTTGGTTAACCTCAACTTTGAATTCACGTTTTAAACGGTCAACAATAATTTCTAAGTGTAATTCACCCATTCCTGAAATCACGGTTTGACCTGTTTCTTCGTCTGTTTGTACTTTAAATGTAGGATCCTCTTCTGCTAATTTTGCTAAAGCCATACCTAATTTATCAGAATCTGCTTGCGTTTTAGGCTCAACAGCTAATCCGATAACCGGTTCAGGGAAATCCATCGACTCTAATACGATAGGGAATTTCTCATCACATAAGGTATCTCCTGTTTTTATATCTTTAAATCCTACTGCTGCTCCAATATCTCCAGCACCTAAACTTTCAATAGGATTTTGTTTGTTAGCATGCATTTGGAAAATGCGAGAAATACGCTCTTTATTTCCACTACGTGTGTTTAATACGTATGAACCTGCATCTAATTTACCTGAATAAGCACGCATGAAAGCTAAGCGTCCTACAAATGGATCTGTTGCAATTTTAAAAGCTAATGCAGCAAAAGGCTCATCATAAGAAGGTTTGCGTTTTACTTCTTCATTTGTTTCAGGATTAGTACCTGTTACGCTTTGTTTATCTAATGGACTTGGTAATAATTCCATTACTAAGTCTAACATTGTTTGAACGCCTTTATTTTTGAAAGATGAACCACATAACATTGGAACAATTTTCATATCAATAACAGCAGCTCTTAATGCATCTAATATTTCTCTTTCTGATATGCTGGTTGGATCTTCAAAGAATTTCTCCATCAACTTATCATCATACTCAGAAACTGCTTCTAACAATTTCTCTCTCCACATAAGAGATTCTTCCATCATATCTTCTGGAATAGGAATTTCTTGGAAAGTCATACCTTTATCGTGCTCATTCCAAATCATTCCACGGAAGTTAATTAAATCAACCACTCCTTTGAAACTATCTTCGGCACCTATTGGTAATTGTAAAGGAACTGCATTGCTACCTAACATTTCTTTAACCTGTTTTACCACGTTTAAGAAATCAGCACCAGAACGGTCCATTTTGTTAACAAAGCCTAAACGAGCAACGTTATAGTTATTAGCTAATCTCCAGTTAGTTTCTGATTGTGGCTCAACACCATCAACCGCACTAAATAAGAAAACTAAACCATCTAATACACGTAGTGAACGATTTACTTCTACAGTAAAATCAACGTGACCAGGGGTATCAATAATGTTAATTTGATATTTATTACCTCTGTATGCCCAAGGCACAGTAGTGGCAGCAGAAGTGATTGTTATACCACGTTCAGCTTCCTGTACCATCCAGTCCATTGTAGAAGCACCATCATGTACTTCACCAATTTTATGGTTAACACCAGAATAGTATAATATACGCTCAGTTGTAGTAGTTTTACCTGCATCAATGTGAGCTGCAATTCCTATATTTCTTGTTAGTTTTAAGTCGCGAGACATTTTATTTTCCCTTATTTATTATTATGATATTTTAAAATGAGAGAACGCTTTATTGGCATCTGCCATTTTATGTGTATCTTCTCTTTTCTTTACTGAAGCACCTTCATTCTTAGAAGCGGCAATAATTTCAGCAGCTAATTTATCTGACATAGATTTTTCACTACGTCTGCGGCTGTATAAAATCATCCATTTCATACCTACTGCTACTTTTCTATCAGCAGGAACTTCAATTGGAATTTGGAATGTAGAACCTCCTACTCTGCGAGCTTTTACTTCTACTGAAGGCATCACATTATTTAATGCTTTTTTCCAAACATCGATGCCGCGCTCTTGTAATTTAGCTTCTACTTTATCTAATGCTTCATAAAATATAGCGAAAGAAGTATTTTTCTTTCCACTCCACATCATATTATTTACAAACCTTGTTACCAAAGTATCATTGAACTTTGGATCAGGTGTTAAAATGCGTTTTTTTGGTTTTGATTTTCTCATTGTAATCTATCGCTTCTTTTCTTAGCTACTAAATTATTTTTTCTTTTTACCTTTTGCGTCTGCAGCTGGAGCTGCTCCTGGTTTAGGACGTTTTGTTCCGTATTTAGAACGTTGTTGTGTTCTTCCTTCAACACCTGCGGTATCTAACGCACCACGTACAATATGGTAACGAACACCCGGTAAATCTTTCACACGACCTCCACGAACCAACACAATAGAGTGCTCTTGTAAGTTGTGACCTTCTCCCGGAATGTAAGCATTTACTTCATTTCCGTTAGTTAAACGCACACGAGCCACTTTACGCATGGCCGAGTTTGGTTTTTTAGGTGTAGTTGTATAAACACGGGTACAAACTCCTCTACGTTGAGGACAATTGTCAAGTGCAGGTGATTTGCTCTTAAAAAGCACATCAGTACGACCTTTTCTAATTAGCTGTTGTATAGTTGGCATATTAATTAAATACTAAGTATCCTTTTTTAAAGGGCTGCAAAAGTAGACAGAATAGTTTAGCAATACAAGTGCTTGACAAAAAATATTTTAATAAGACTAATAAAATACCATTTGCTGAGCGGGTTGAATTTTAAAACTAACCATCAGACAGTGCCGCTTGGGACTTTTCCCGTAAAAGGGGCTGCAAATATAATTTAGTTAATGTGTTATGCAAGTTATTTTGCTATTTTTTTTGTTTTTATTTTTGAAAACCAATGAGAAAACAAAAAAAATGCCCTTTCGGGCAATGCAATTTTGAGTTATTTCTTGATAAGTTTAATCTAGACCCCAAGCGTCATATAAGGCATTGATAAATTTATTTTCACCATTTTCCATTTTATTATCGGCCATACAAATTTTCATGGCAAACTGTATTATTTTATTGCGCTCATTACTCGTGCTAATTTTAAAAAATTGTTCTGCAGTTTCAATAAAATGTCCCATCATGTCATCCATAGGATAAGCCATTAAGAATGCCTGTTCTTTAATCAAATCAATAGACTGGCTGAAGTTCTTCTCCAAAAAGTCTAATAATACATTTGATTCGGCTTTTTCAATTTTGCCATCAACTTTTGATATGATCATCAATAAATGAAAACCTGCCTCGGTTTTATTCATTTTATTTATAAATTGGGTAGCCATAGGACTTCTTTATTTAATAGGAAAGATATTAAAATATTTTTTATATGCAAGAACTTTATGAAATTTTCTTGTATATAAAGCTATTGAATAGTAATAAAAGATACATTATAGTAATTGTTGGGTATGTGCTTTTGTATCTACTTTTTCAATTACTTTTTCTAAAATACCTTTTTCGTTTATGACAAATGTACTACGCAAAACCCCCATGTACTTTCTTCCAAACATCATTTTTTCGTCCCAAGCTCCGTATGCATCTGCTACTGAATGATCCATATCTGACAACAGACTAAAGGGTAATTGATACTTCGCAATAAACTTAACATGCGATTTTGCACTGTCGGGACTTACCCCTAATATTTCGTAACCCTGTGCTTGAAAAGTATGGTAGTTATCTCTTAAATCACAAGCTTCTGCTGTACAACCCGGAGTTGAATCTTTAGGGTAAAAATATAAAACTAATTTTTTGCCTTTATAATCGGCTAAGGAAACTGTTTCTCCTTTTTCATTGGTACTTTTAAATACTGGTGCTTTATCACCTTTTTTTAGTGTTATCATAATTTCGTTATTAATTAAAAAGCAGCAGGCATAATAAAAAGTTTTTCCGCCACATTTCCCTTTCTATCTGTAACACGGATTAATACTTCCGGTTTTATAACAACAGCATCTTTTAGCTTACTCTCTTTATTTTGAAGCATTAAATTATTCCACACATCATCAAAATGATAAGTTAACAAATTACTTTTAGTATCAAAATCTAATAAAATCCACTGTCCATTTAAATAACCTTCATACTTTCCAATTCCACTGAAATTATCTTTTATTTCAAAATAATAATGTAGTGTGTCGTTAATG
>CAYTWI010000042.1:0-28187 GCA_964442045.1 uncultured Bifidobacterium sp. | reverse complement strand
CATTCAGTTAAACATTAATTACGATGGAAAGGTTTCAGGCTTAAGCGATACTATTTTACACATTGGCAGAATGGAAGCACGTTACATTTTTTAAAATATAATTACACGCGTTGCAAAGCTATGTTGGCAATAGTATTACCAATACTTAAGCTACTGGTAGCAGCAGGGCTTGGCGCATTTAAAATATGAATGGCATTGGCTTCTTCAATTATTTTAAAATCATCAATCAATCCACCAAACTTATCGCAAGCTTGCGCTCTTACACCCGCTTCTGCCGGTATTAAATCATCTTCCTGAATGGCAGGAACTAATTTTTGCAAAGCTCTGGTAAATGCTGCTTTACTGAATGAACGGTAAAATTCGCCCATACCGGTTTTCCAATATTTTAAAGCTACTTTTCTAAATCCAGGCCAGGCAAGGCTTTCCATGGTTTCTTTAAAATCGAAATCGCTCATCTGATAGCCTTCGCGTTTAAATGCAAATACAGCATTTGGCCCAGCCTCTACTCCACCATCTATCATACGTGTAAAGTGTACACCCAGAAAAGGAAAATTAGGATCAGGTACCGGATAAATTAAGTTATTAATTAATTTTCTTTTCTCAGGCTTTAACATAAAGTATTCACCTCTGAATGGAATAATTCTGGTATCTAAATGAGCTTTGGTTAAGGCTGCTACTTTATCACTATACAAGCCAGCACAGTTAATGTATTGTTTGGTTTCAAAAGTTTGTTGTGCGGTATGAATAATAGAATATCTATCAAAAGCATCAATCGATTCTACTTGATGGTTTAAAAATATTTCTGCACCATCTGCTATAATTAATGCGGCTAATTTTTCGCAAACAACGGTATAATCAATAATACCGGTATAAGGCACATGAATGGCTTTTACACCATTTAAGTTAGGTTCAAATTCTTTTATTCTATCCTGCTCAATAATGGTGTTTTTAACCAACCCATTTTCTAAACCACGCTGGTATAGTTTGTCTAACTCTACTATTTCATCATTATTGGTTGCTACCACTAACTTACCGCATAACTCAAACGGAATATCATGTGTGGTACAAAAGTCTATCATCATTTGATAGCCTTGCAAGCAATTTTGTGCCTTTAAGCTACCCGGTTTGTAATACAGACCCGAATGAATAACACCGCTGTTATGGCCTGTTTGATGAGCAGCAACAGCACTTTCTTTCTCAACAACTGCTATGTTTAGCTGTTTGTTTTTTTGTAGTAGCTGATAAGTTGTAGCTAACCCAACAATTCCACCACCAATAATTATAAAATCGTATTTAGAATTTGTTGCCATCAGATGAACGTAATCTTGTAGCTATAAATACACTTAACAAAGCCATTCCTACACTGAAATAACCTAACACTTCATAATTTACCAATTTACCATCAACGGTGGTTACAACAATACCCGCAAAAAATGCAGCTACTCCATTCGCCAACTGCTGAATGGAGCTGTTGAAACTCATAAAGCTGGCTCTTATTTTTGGGTCAACTGCACCAGTAACCATTGCCTGCATAGGTATAAAACGACCTGAAAAGATAAAGAACACAGCGGATAGGGTTAATACCATATATAATGGGTGCGGACCTAAATTAGTAATGAGATAAACAGGAATTACATATACTAATGCTAAGCTTATAAACACAATCAGCTTTCCAAATTTATCAGCTAACTTTCCAATTAAAGGCGAAGTAAATATAGTAACACCACCACCTACTAAATATATTAAAGGTAAATCTTCTTCACGCATGCCTACATTACTTACCATGTAAGGGCTTAAAAAAGGTATAATGCAAAAATGTCCCATCATCATAACCACGCCAAATGATAATGCCAGCAAATTATTTTTATTGTTGAAAATAGCTTTTATATTTTTCATTACATCCATTTGCGAAGCAGCCAACTGAAGTTCTTTCGACTGTCTGGGAACAAATTTGCTCACTAAAAAATAAACGGGTATGCCTAATATAGCTAATAGTAAAAACGGAGCATGCCATCCTAAAAAAGTGTATTGTTTGGTGTGGGTAGCTATGAAAATACCGAAAGGTACACCAGCCACTGATGCCAAGCTGAAAGCAGCCATAATAAAACCCATGGCCTGTCCGCGTCTTTCAAAAGGAATGGCATCGCTCACAATAGCTAAAATAATTGCTCCTAAAACACCTCCGAATAATCCGGTAGCAAACCTGGCTATTAATAGGGTTATATAAGTTGGTGCTAAACCACAAGCAAAAGTACCTATTAAAAAACCAATGAATACGCGCATTAAGTAGTCTTTACGGTCAAATTTATTAATAATAAAGGTGGTGACTATTCCTGAGATAAATGCACTTATTGAATAAGAAGATACTAACAAACCAAAGTCTGATGGGGTGATACCAAAAGTACTTATCAGGTTGGGACCAAGCGGCATCATTATCATAAAATCCATGATGTTTACAAAGTTTATTGATGCCAATGTAAACAACATTATACGTTCTGTTTTGTTCATTTATCTATCTTTTCCTAATTATTTGCCGGCCCCAAAACCCTGCATTTTTAATTTTGTTAATTTTCTTTTAGTATCTAATGAAAAATCATTGTCCATCATCCACTGGTAATAACCTGGTTCGTTTTTAAAAACTTCGGTCACTGCTTTGCCTTTGTGCTTACCAAAATTAAATACTGCTATCCCTTTATCGTTCAGTACAATTCTGCCTGCCAAATCAACCAGATTACCCTGCCCGCTTATTTTATGCAAAGACTCCATATCATTACCCAAATTTTCGTAACGGGCTATCTGTGCTTTCAGTACTTCTAATGTGGCTAATGTATCGGCTTCAGCGCTATGCGCATTTTCCAAAGTTTTATCGCAATAAAACTTATAGGCAGCCCCCAGCGTGCGCTGTTCCATTTGGTGAAAAATACGTTGTACATCCACAAACTTTCTTCCTTCGGTTTCAAACTCGACTCCGGCACGCAACATTTCTTCTACCAGCATAGGGAAGTCAAATTTATTAGAGTTAAAACCGCCAAAGTCGCAACCTTTAAAATACTCTGTGTATTCTTTGGCTTTTTCTGCAAACAAAGGCATGTCTTTTACATCCTCGTCAAAAATGCCATGTATGGCAGAAACTTCGGCCGGTATTGGTATAGTGGGGTTGAAACGTTGCGTTCTTACTTCCTCTGTTCCATCAACTCCTATTTTTACTGTAGCCATTTCTACAATCCTGTCTGTAGAAATGCTTATTCCCGTTGTTTCTAAATCGAATATGACTAACGGACGCTTTAAATTCAATATCATTATCTGGTTATTTTCACTTCTTTTAAAATCTATAATTTCAAAAACAAAAAATGCAAGTTATAAACTTGCATTTTATAGTTATTTGTGTGTTTAATATTCATCGAAACCACTGCCCGAAGAAGGTTCTGTCCCCTCTTCTTCTTCACTATCACTATCTTTTGCAAACAATCCAAATTCATCGGCTTCATCATCACTTATCTCACCGCCCATTTCTTCTGTTTTATCTAAATAATTCTTTGTTATTTCATCAAATTCATTGTCATCAACCAAGCCGAATTTTTGTACTTTATCGTATTGTTTTGGTGCCAAACCAACTGATTTACCAATACGCGGATAAGTAAATTTAGGATTCTCTTTTATTTCAATACCAAACAATTCTAAGTGCATTGACCACATAGCCATGAAATCGTACACATAAATTATTTTTTGATGCGGGTCGTTTATGAAAGCACTTAATTTAGCTGTTTTCATTTCCGGAATTGGATTTTCAGGGTCATCCGTCATATCCTCCAAAGTAATTTCCTGTAACTTACGCCACGTATCATTACTCATATAAAACGAAGCCAATTGCTTGTCATCAAATGCAATTGACTCCAGAATTATTTTGTGTAAATCAAAAAACGTTTGGTTTGACTTAATTTCAATTACGCGATAAGTATCCTCGTAATCTTCAAAAGTTAACTTAAATTTATATACAGCCATGGATTATTTTTTGCTGCGCAAATTTGTATATTTTTAAAGCAAATTACAAAGGGTATTTTTCAATAATTTTAATTGCTTAAAATAAGAAAAACCTGCCCAAATGAACTGAACAGGTTTTTTATCTAAATATTGTTTTTCACTTTATTTTTTTCTTATCAATCTGAATTCAACTTTCCTGTCCAATCCTTCTGTATTTAGTTTATACTTTCTTACAAATACATCGCGCTCGCTAAATACCAATACTCTTTTGGTATCTATTTCGTATATTTTAGTTAACTGGCGTTTAACAGCTAAAGCTCTTTTTTCTGCAATGGTTAATTGGGTTAAGTCCGGCTTATTGTTATCAGCGTGGCCAATAACAGCTAACATAACTGATGTGTCAACGGTCATTATCCTGGCTATTTGGTGTAATAATGGATATTGCTCTACGTGAATATCGTATTTATTAGGAGGGAAAGTTACCACAGGTAAACCATAACCATCGCCACTTAGAGTAACAAACTCTGCTTCCGGTATTGAATCATTAAAACCTAAGACATCAACAGAAGCGTTGTTTTTCATATTTACCGCGGGATAATAAGTACTCAACATTTGGTTAAAGCCAAAAGGATCGGGATCTGCAGAATCAGGAATTCCATCCACATCACTATCAAGGGCTACTCCTTTTACATCTACTTTATAGCCTGGTTTGGTATTGCTTTCATTGTCCAAGTAATCAGGAACACCATCTCCGTCAGAATCTTTTTTCATTTCATCCTGCGATTGAGCTGCTTTTTTACTTAAATCATCGTACATGGTACTAACCGGATTGTACCAGTCAACATGTGTTTTACGTTTTTGTCCAACAAATTTGTAACCAACGGTTACTGCAAAAGAGCCAAAAAAGTCAGGGTAATTTTGTGACCCCCCATACATATCCAAACTATCTGTTTTGGTAGCGTTCACAACAGCTTCTAAACCCAAGTCAATTTCTTCGCTCATTTTAAATTTAATACCTACTCCTACAGGAACAGTTAAATCAGTTCCAGTATAAGTAGCTTTCGTAGTAGCTGTTCCAATTTTTTTATCTCTGATAGCATCACTAAAAGCAAATGATAAACCGGTAAAAGCGTATAAATTGGTATTAGGGTGTTTTTTCTTAAAACTTAGTGTTCCTAAATTAACCATTACATTAAGTCCAACCTGGGTTATATTATTGGCAAAACCATAGTCTTTTTTTACCACCTCTGTACTTTTACCCGAGTATGTGCCGTAAGTACCTTGCAACCTAAATGCCAATATAGGACTGGCTGAATATTTTAAGAACCCTCCAAAAACAGGATTAAGCACGTCTTGTTCAATATCAAAAAAATTATAACTACCTCCAATACTTAGGCCCAAAGTCCAACGACTTACAGGATCCATTGGAAATATTGCCGCATTCTCATTTGTTTTCTCTTCGCCTGTAATAATAGGCTTTGGCTTGCCCTCGCCAGTATTAATAGGCTTTGGCTTATCGTCATCCACAGTTTTGGTAGCTTTGTCCTTCGTTTTCTCCTTAGTATCAGTATCTTTCTGCTGACCAAAAACCAAAGTGGATACAAATAAGAATATTAGAAATAAATAGTTTTTCATAATTTTTATTGAAAAATTTCGTACTGCTAAAGTATTAATTATGTGGCAATAAAAAAGCCCCAGAAAGGGGCTTTTATCTACACACTAATGTTTATAGTATACATGCATCCATGCATTTGGTTCTATACTTTCCCGACACTCCTTAAGTACATCTAATGCCAATTGTTTATCGCCTGTACTTATTGCCATTACCCTATAATATCTCGAACCTTTTGATCTAAATACTTTGGCATCATATCCTTTAGCAATTAATTTATTTCTAAATCTTACCGCAAATATTCTGCTTCTTAATGTATAACAACCCATTACTACGTTATAAACGGAATCAGGCTCACCAAATTCTTTTCTTGTACTAGCCGTAGTAGCTCCTGCCGGATTTGCATTTGGCGTATTATCTACTTTAGGAGTAGGAACAACTGCTACTGGTTGTTTAACAGGTTCTGCAGGTTTAACCACTTTAACAGAATCAACCGGTTTTGGAACAGCGGCTAATTTAGTTGTATCTTTTTTAGGAACCTCCGTAACAGGTGTAGTTGGTTTAACAACAGGTTTCTTAATAACCGGTATTTTCTCAACAGGTTTCGATTTTTTCTTACGCGGAAGATTCCAGTCAATTAAGTCTTTATTTTTATTGGCTAAAACTTTGTAACTGATTCCTACCGTTAATGATAGAATATTATTATATCCTTCATCGTTAGGAGCCCCATCTAACCAATAAGTATCTACATAGTCAAAATTTATTCCTCCTGTAACATCAAAAGCATAGTTTAAATAGTATCGAGCCTGCGCCCCTAAACGATAAACATAAAAAGGAGAAGTATAGGTATCATTTAATTTAATTACAGCATTATTAACCAGTGTATATTTTACATCATGGAACATTAATCCACCACCTGCATAAGCATATAAATTCAATTTACCCTGATCGTTCTTTTTTAGAATAGGTGTTAAATTCAACATACCTACGATACTGTACATGTCGTTTGACATGCTATATGATTTTATATTTCCATCGCTGGCCGCGGGAAAGCCTCCCAATAAAGAAGAATTCGGGCTGGAATTGCTTCCACTTATGTTTAAATGTGTTAGTTGCCCCTGAACCGAAAATTCTCTTGAAAATGAATACCTTAGTGAGCCTGCAAATGAATTATTAAAATCATTTCCCACATTTGTAAACATGTACGGTACACCAACTTGCAAATCAGCAGTTAAATTTGTGGCTTGTCTTCCTCTCTGCGCAGACACACGGGTGACTACTCCAAGAACCAACAAAATAAATAATCCTACCGTTTTTTTCATTTAAATAAAGTTGTTATACAAATCAGTTAACTTTGCAAAGATAATTTATAATTTTATCTTAACAACAGTAAGCAAACCACTTTGTCATTAATTTAGTACACTTTGCGTAATTTATTTATTGTCACTTTATTAATGTTAATGGAGCTTTTGCAGCTTAAATAGTTTTTACCACATGTTAAACCAGAAAATAAAAAACTCAGACTTAAATAGAAAAACCATTGAAGAAAATCTGAATGCAAGGAAACTTAATATTACAGTAATACTTGATAATGTGAGGAGTGCTCAGAATGTTGGTTCTATTTTTCGTACTTCTGATGCTTTTAACGTAGATAAAATTTACCTATGTGGCATAACTGCTACTCCTCCGAATAAAGAAATTTTTAAAACGGCTTTAGGAGCAACAGAAAGTGTAAAGTGGGAGTATTATGAAAACATTAATTCATTGATAGAAACATTAAAAAATGAGCAGCATAGGGTTATAAGTATAGAACAAACAGCTCATGCTCAAATGTTAGATAAAGTACGTTTTGAATTAAACGAAAAATACGCCTTTGTTTTTGGTAATGAAGTAGATGGAGTAAGTCAAACAGTTATTAACAATAGTAATGGAGTAATTGAGATTCCCCAGTTTGGCAGTAAACACTCCTTAAACATATCAGTCTCAGCAGGTGTAATTCTTTGGGAAGCGGCTAAACAACTAACTGTTAATCCTCAATAATATGCAATGAGAAATCAAAAGCATCAGCATGTTGCTTAACTCTGCCAATAAAAGGTAAAGAAGGATTTAAATCATACATCATTACATTTTCTGATCGTTCCTGGAAAACTCCTGATGGAAAAAGCCTTTCTTTTAATTTTAACAATTTTTCAATATTGTCTTCCTGCTTTTGTTGGCGGGCTTTTTTATACGATTTCAGGTGAGTACCTAATTGCTTTTTATTTTCCAGTTTTAGCGCAAGTATTTCCTTTGTAGTAGCCTGGTCTATATTTTTAACCTCATCAATCATGCTTTGAAAAAGGCTATCTATCTGCTGTATTGCTTCGGACAGATTACTTGTTGACTGTTTTTGTAGAAACAAATCAGCCAATTCACTATCGTTTAAAAATAAATCAACAAGGGTCAACCCCATTTTTTCAGCCTTATCGCTGATTGATTTATTCAACAATAAAAATGAGTTGCGTTGCATTAAAACAGGGTATGCAATATTATATGTATCAAAAACATTTTTCAGTTGCAACCAATAGGCTACTTCCGCAGGCCCACCAATATAGGCTAAGTTAGGTAAAATTAATTCCTGGTAAACCGGCCTTAAAACCACATTAGGGCTAAACATAGCCGGGTTATTGACTATTTCTGCAGCCATTTCTTCTTTGGTAAAAACTATCGGGGTATCCTGTAATTTAAATCCATTGCTCTCCGGTTTAATCAGTTTACGGCCAAACTCGTTGTGCAGATAAAAAAAGTTAACCTCTCTCCCATTTATTTGTAATTTATACGACTCTTCTAAACGTTTGTTGGTTTCCCTAATGGCATTGAATGTTGTTTGATTTAAAACATCCTGCTCAATAATGGGTTGTAACTCTTTTTTCAAGTCGGCATTATCAGCATCAATAATCACTAAACCATCATTTTTAAACAGCTCATACACCAAACGTCTCGTAGCTACGGAAAGGTTTTCATTTGGGTTGTAGCATTTTTTTAATAATTCAATCCAGTTTTTTGATTGCTGCCTTTCACCAAGTATACTGGCTATTTCATCTATGATGGGTGCTAAACCATTATTACTTATTCGCCCAACAGGTTTACTGTTGGTTTCATTTTGCCATTTAACTTGCTTGCCAAATATTTGTATGCTGCTTATTTCTTCAAAATCATGGTCTTCACTGGCCATCCAAAATACAGGTACAAAATGCTGTTCTGGGTATTTAGCTTTTAATTGTTCAGCTAAATTTATAATGGTTACTATTTTATAAATGAAATAAAGTGGGCCGGTAAATAAAGCCAATTGATGGCCTGTTGTAACAGTAAAGGTGTTGTTGCTCTTAATTTTTTCTATCTGAGCCTTTGTTTCGTTATTGAGGTCAATCCCAGCTTCAGCATATTGTTTTAACAAAACATCAACTAAAACAACCCTGGTGGCATTGTTGTAATTTTTGTTTTTTATGGCCTCCCCAAAGGAGTCAATATTGGGTATATATTTATAAAATGATTTTAGTTTTTCGTCCTGATTAATGTAATCAACAGTAATTGGAGGTAATAAACCTGTCTGTGTTAATGAAATTTTTTGCATTTTAAATCAATTCAATAGTCTAAAAATAAATCAATTCAGACCCATTATTTTAATTGTTTATTATCCTACTATTTCTCCGTACAAATCAAAATCTTCGGCACTGGTAATTTTCACATTGGCAAAATCACCAATTTTAGCGTAGTATTTTTTAGCATCTACCAATACTTCATTATCAACTTCGGGACTGTCGAACTCGGTGCGTCCAACCCACATACCGTTTTCTTTTCTGTCAAACAAAACTTTAAATACTTTGCCTACTTTTTCCTGGTTTTTTTCGGCTGATATAAGTTGTTGTATTTCCATAATGGTGGCAGCTCTTTCTTCTTTTACTTCCTGCGGCACATCATCAACCAAAGTTCCTGCGTGGGTTCCTTCTTCATGGCTATAAGTAAATATACCCAACCTGTCAAACCTGTTACGCTTAACAAAATCGCATAAGTCTAAAAAATCCTGTTCTGTTTCTCCCGGATGTCCGGCAATCAGCGTAGTTCTGATAGCAATCCCCGGAACTCGTTCTCTGATGGAATCAACTACTTCCTGTGTACGTTTTTGGGTAATTCCTCTTCGCATTACTTTCAGCATATTATCGCTGGTATGTTGTAATGGAATATCTATATACTTACAAATATTATCGCGTTCGGCAATTACATCCAATGCATCTAAAGGGAATTGGCTCGGGTATGCGTAATGTAATCTAACCCATTCCACTCCTGCCACATCGGAAACACGTCTTAACAATTCTGCTAATTTGCGCTCTCCGTATAGGTCTAATCCATAATAAGTACTATCCTGAGCTATCAATAAAATTTCTTTGGTACCGTTTTTTACCAAATTTTTTACTTCGGTTTCTATTTGCTCAAAACTTTTTGAAACGTGTTTCCCACGCATAATAGGAATGGCACAAAATGAACATGGCCTGTCGCAACCTTCTGAAATTTTTAAGTAAGCATAATGGCTGGGGGTGGTTAATAAGCGTTCGCCTATTAGCTCTTGTTTATAATCAGCACCTAATGTTTTTAGTAGCTGAGGTAAATGTAGTGTACCAAAATATTCATCTACATCTGGAATTTCTTTTTCTAAATCGGGTTTATATCGCTGGCTTAAACAACCTGTAACATATAGTTTATCTATTTGTCCTTCCTGCTTAGCCTCGGCATAACGTAAAATAGTTTCAATACTTTCCTGCTTGGCATTTTCAATAAATCCGCAGGTATTAATAATAACTATATTGGCATCGTCTTTCAATGACTCATGGGCCACATCAAAATCGTTTGCTTTTAACTGGCTATATAATACCTCACTGTCAACAACGTTTTTGCTACAACCAAGTGTTATAATATTTATTTTATCTTGTTTACGTGTTTTGGTCTTCATGTAAATTTCTTACTTCTGTTTATTTTACTACCTACTTTTAACACAAAAGCCAAAGGCCGGTTTATTAATCAGTAAAATATTATTTCTTAAATAATGAATCAACAAATTCTACTTTGTTGAATACTTGTAAATCGTCAATACCTTCGCCTACTCCAATATACTTAACCGGAATTTTAAACTGGTCAGCAATACCAATTACAACACCACCTTTTGCGGTTCCATCCAATTTGGTTAGGGCCAAAGCATTTACTTCGGTAGCTGCGGTAAACTGGCGGGCTTGCTCAAATGCATTTTGTCCTGTACTTGCATCCAATACCAATAAAACTTCATGAGGTGTACCATCCTGTACTTTGCTCATTACGCGTTTTATTTTTGAAAGCTCGTTCATTAAACCAATCTTGTTATGTAAACGCCCTGCAGTATCTATTATACAAACATCAGCATTATTATCGGTTGCATATTTTACTGCATCAAATGCTACAGAAGCAGGGTCGGTATTCATACCATGTTCTACCACATGCACATCATTGCGTTGTCCCCAAATTTTTAATTGCTCTACTGCAGCTGCTCTAAAAGTATCAGCTGCTCCTAATACTACTTTTTTACCTGCCTTTTTAAACTGATTGGCTAATTTACCAATAGTTGTAGTTTTACCTACTCCATTTACACCAACAACCATTATTACATAAGGTTTGTGGTTAGGTAAATTTTCAAAACTGCTTAAATTTTCATTGTTATACTCATCAAGCAATATGGCAATTTCCTGCTTCAATAAATTATTTAACTCGGAAGTACCAACGTATTTATCTTTTGAAACCCTTTTCTGAAGTCTGTCAATTATTTTAAGGGTAGTTTCAATTCCAACATCACTGCTCACTAAAATTTCTTCCAGCTGGTCTAAAAAATCATCATCGACAAGGCTTTACCAACAAGGGCTTTACTAATTTTGTCTAATAAGCTAGTCTTGGTTTTTTCTAAACCTTGATCTAATTTTTCTTTTTTTTCTTTACTAAAAAAACTAAAAATTCCCATTATTTTACTTAGCTATTTGCCAACTTAATGAAATTATCAAAAACGAAAACTTCATTTCAATTAGCTATTTTAAAAATACAAAAAGCATTCTGAAAGTATTATCAGAATGCTTTTCTATAAATGTTTCATTACAGAGCTAACTAAGCTTTGAAATGTGATTTTACGTCTTCGTTAGGAATAATTTCAGACTTAAATGAGTAAGATCCTTTTTTATTCTTTACTGCACGGTAAACTTTTGCATAATCTTTACCGCTTGATGTTTTTAATGTAGCAACAACTTTTTTTGCCATGATCTGATTCCTTTATATTTTAAGGGTGATTATTTAATTTCTTTGTGTACAGTTTTACGTTTTAAAATTGGATTGTATTTTTTCAATTCTAAACGCTCAGTTGTATTTTTTTTATTTTTGGTAGTGATGTAACGACTAGTTCCAGGCATGCCTGAAGTTTTGTGCTCGGTACACTCCATAATAACTTGAATTCTATTTCCTTTTTTTGCCATTGCTTAATCTCCTTAAATTAAATTTTGCCGTTTTTAACAAAATCGTTTAACACTGTTGTAATTCCTTTTTTAGAAATAGTTTTGATTGCTTTTGTGCTTACGCGCAAAGTAATCCATTGACCTTCTTCAGGAATATAAAATTTTTTATCTTGTAGGTTAGGATAAAAGCGTCTTTTGGTTTTTGTATTCGAATGAGATACATTATTTCCTTTTAAAGCTTTTTTACCTGTTAAATCACAAACTCTCATGGCGTTATTTTTCGTAATAAGGGCTGCAAATATCTTATAATTATTTTTAAATGCAAGCATTCATAAAAAAAAACTTTTAAAAACACTTATTGCTTTCATTTTTAACCGAGCAACCCAGTTTTCAAAAGTAACACTTAACTAAATATTATCATACTTAAAAAATAATATTTCCTTTTTTATACTTTCGCCTCATGATTAAATGGTGGAAAATAGCAGGATTTATTCTTGTTCTTTATTCAATAATACAAGGTTTACATGGTTCGGTACCTAATTTACCCATTCTTGAAAACAGCATCAGAAACTTGTATTTCCATGTTCCTATGTGGTTTACCATGATTAGCCTGTTACTATTTTCATTTATTTACTCCATCCAAACCCTCAATAATAAAACCACCATTAATTTAAAAAAGGATGCAATGGCCGAAGTGTATGCCACAATAGGTATGCTTTTTGGAATTGCCGGCTTATGTACCGGAATGATATGGGCAAAAAATACCTGGGGTGCTTATTGGACCAACGACCCTAAATTAAATGCTGCCGCAGTGGCTACCTTACTGTATGCTGCTTATTTTGTATTAAGAAGCAGTATTGATGATGAAGAAAAAAGGGCTCGTATTGCTGCGGTATTTAATGTGTTTTGTTTCCCTATTTATGTGGTATTGGTTTTTGTATTACCACGATTGACTGATTCATTGCACCCCGGTAATGGCGGAAACCCCGGTTTTAATGCTTACGATTTGGATAGCAGACTACGTATGGTTTTTTACCCTGCCGTATTAGGCTGGATTTTAATGGGATTTTGGATAGCTGATATTGGCATAAGAATAAATAAACTGAATAAAATATGAAATTGATTATTAATCAAGCTAAAATAAACACAAGTGATATGCCCGGCCTGGCAGGCGACAATAAAATGACGGTGGTTATTATTGTGATTGCCATTATATTTACACTGATTACTGCTTTTTTAGTTTTCTTGGATTTAAAATTAAGAAAAATAGAAGCAAAAAATAAATAACAACACTAAATGAAAAAATCAAGTATTATAATCATTGTATTAATTGCCATTGCTATTGCTGCAATTATAAGTACTACGAGCGATGCCAGCAGCTATGAAAGTTTTTCGGTAGCAGCAGAAAACCCTGGTAAAGAGTTCCATGTGGTAGGTACATTAAACAGACAAAAAGAGAAATATTTTGACCCTAAAAAGGATGCCAACTACTTTAGTTTTTTCCTGATAGATGAAAAAGGACAAGAGCAAAAAGTAATTTACCATGCTCCTGAACCGGCAGATTTTGAACGCAGTGAAAAAATTGTAATTATTGGTAAAATGGAGGGCGACCATTTTGAAGCCAGTAAAATACTTTTAAAATGCCCGAGTAAATACACCGACAATCAGGTAAAAGTATAAAAATAATTAGCTTTACAGAAACACCTTACCCAAAATGGTAAGGTGTTTTTTTTTGACTTCACTCATAATTTTTTTTAGGCTATGCATTCGCTCCCTTTAATTACATTTGCCCTTTATTGTATAATACATGAATAATATAATTTTTGAAGGTGAACACTTATGGATTGGAAATATTGGGCGTTTAGCCATTATTTTTAGTTTCATTACTTCTATACTTTGTGCTGTCAGTTATTATTTAGCTGAAAAAAGACCGCTTGAAACAACATGGAGAAAATTAGCGCTCACAGGTTTTGGCATTCATACCGTTTCGGTTTTAACCATTATCAGCTCTTTATTTTTTATTATTTACAAACACTATTTCGAGTACCATTATGCCTGGCAGCATAGCAGCAGGGATTTACCTGTTCACTTTATGATTTCGTGTTTTTGGGAAGGACAGGAAGGTAGTTTCCTGCTTTGGATATTTTGGCAAATGGTTATTGGCTGGCTGCTTATAGGCACCGCAAAGGGCTGGACAAACCCGGTTATGTTTGTATTAATGCTTTCGCAAATAGCTCTTTCAAGTATGTTGCTGGGTGTTAAAGTTTTCGGGATTAAATTTGGCAGTACTCCTTTTGAACTGTTGCGTAATGCCATGGGTAATGCACCTATTTTTAAACAACCTGATTATTTAAGTAAAATAAAAGATGGTAATGGCTTAAACCCTTTGTTACAAAATTACTGGATGGTAATTCATCCGCCTACTTTGTTTTTTGGCTTTGCTACCACGGTTGTTCCTTTTGCTTTTGCTATTGCGGCTTTAATGCGTAAGCAATACAGTGAGTGGATAAAACCGGCTTTACCGTGGGCTTTAGTGAGTGTTATGGTATTGGGTACGGGTATTATTATGGGTGGATTCTGGGCTTACGAAAGTTTAAGCTTTGGTGGCTACTGGGCATGGGACCCTGTTGAAAACGCATCGTTAGTGCCTTGGTTAACTTTAATAGCAGGCTTACACTTAATGCTTATATACAAAGCAACGGGTAATGCTTTGCAGGCTACTTTCGGTTTTATTATTGTTACCTTTTTATTTGTGCTTTATGCTACTTTTTTAACCCGTAGTGGCATATTGGGTAACTCATCAGTACACTCTTTTACCGATTTGGGTATGAGCGGTCAGTTATTGCTTTTTGTTTTGATGTTTGTATGGCTTACTCCTTTGGTTATTGAAGAAAAGCCTAAGTTATTCTGGGCTAATTTTATTGGTTTGGTTATTTTGGTTTTAGGCATATTGGCCAGTGAAAAAATGAGCATTAGCAAATGGCCTTTAACCGGAATAGGAATTATAGCTATTGGTTTAAATATATTTTACATTGTAAAAAATGTGCCTGGTTCAAAAAAGGATGATGAAATATATACCCGCGAGTTTTGGATGTTCATTGGCAGCTTAATGCTTGGCATTTCATCGTTTCAGATAATAATAACTACTTCTATTCCGGTATTTAATAAATTGTTTGATTTAAAACTGGCTCCGCCTACTGATGTAATAGGACATTACAATAAATGGCAAATGCCTTTAGCTATTATTATTGCATTACTAACAGGAGTGGCCAATGTAATAAAATACAAAAAAAATGGTGGAGAAGGGTTGAAAAAGATGATGATTCATTTAGCTGTTTCAGGAGTTTTGGCTATTGCTTTATTCTTGGCTTTTAAACTGGAAAACTACTTCTTTATTGTTTTATTGTTTGCTGCTATTTACGCCATTGTGGGTAATGCCAGTTTGCTAAAACCAATGTTTAAAGGTAAAATAAAATTAGTAGGCTCATCAGTAGCACATATTGGCTTTGGGGTATTATTGATTGGTGTATTGGTATCATCGGCCAATAAAAAAGTTATTTCTATTAACGAGAGTGGTAAAATTTTAAACCCTGAATTTGACGATAAAAACAATATTGAAAACGTATACCTGGAAGGCGGTAAACCTTTAAAAATGTCGGATTATATTATTACTTACGAGGGTGATAGTATGCAATGGGTTAATACTTATTACAAGGTTAATTACAAAAAACTGAATCCAAAATCGGGTAATGTTGATTATGAATTTAACTTGTTCCCCAATGCCCAAATCAATCCAAAATTTGGCTTGGTAGCTAACCCTGATACAAAACATTACATAAGCCACGATGTGTTTACGTATGTAAGCTCAGTTCCTGTTGAAAAGAAAGATGCTAAGTTTGTGAATTTAAAAACGCATGAATTGGCACAAGGCGATACCATTTATTTGAGCAATGCTATCTGTATCCTTAAAAACATCAGCTCTAATATTCAAAAAAATACAGGTGTTAATCAATCGGAAATTTTGATTGGTGCCGAGTTTGAAATACGAACTTTGGATAAGGTTTTAACCACTACCCCACTTTATGGAATTAAAGATAAAGCGGTGGCTAATTTTGATGCTTATGTGGATGAGATAAAAACCAAATTCAGCTTTAAAACAGTTAATACTGATACGAAGAAAATAGTGATTGAAACATCGGAAAAAGACAATAGCGGTAATTTTATTATTATGAAAGCCATTGTTTTCCCTTGGATTAACCTGGTTTGGGCCGGAACTATTATAATGATAATTGGTTTTTTTCTTTCTATTTTAAAACGAATTCAATTAAAATAAGTTGTGTATATAAAAACACATGGCAAAACTATTTAAAAACTTTACCAGTAATAACGATACTGGGTTTGGTTCTTCAGCAACCAACCAGGCAGACAGATTACTGAATAAAGATGGTGGTTACAATGTTACCCGAACCGGTATAAGTATTTTTAAACGGTACAGTTATTTTCATGAATTAATAGCTATGAGCTGGCTAAAATTTGACTTACTGGTTTTAGCAGTCTATCTGATTATCAACTTATTTTTTACTTTAATTTACTGGTATATTGGTATTGAACATTTGGGTGGAACGTTAGGCGAAACTACTTTAGAAAAATTTATGGAAACCTTTTTCTTTAGTTGCCAGACTTACTCAACTGTAGGATATGGAAGAATAAACCCGCAAGGTTTTTTAGCCAGTGCTATAGCTTCTATTGAAAGTTTAGTGGGTTTAATGAGTTTTGCCGTAGTAACGGGTTTAATTTACGGACGTTTTGCCAAACCCAATATAAAATTACTAACCAGCGAGAACGCCATTATTGCCCCTTATAAAGAAGGTAAAGCTTTAATGTTCAGGATTACCAATGCACGCCAAAATGCTTTGCTTGAAGTGGATGTTGATTTAATGATGTCGTTTTTTACGCATGAAAATCCGGTGCGCCAGTTTTTACCTTTAAAGCTGGAACGAAAAAAAGTAAATGCGCTCTCTTTAAGTTGGACCATTGTGCACCCCATTGACGAAAACTCACCTTTATATGGACTAACGCTAAAGGATTATGAGGAAATAGACCTGGAGCTTATATTTATGTTCAAGGCTTTTGACGAATCGTATGCTCAAACAGTTCATACCAGAACAAGCTATGTATACAGTGAGATTTTATGGGGCAAAAAATTTGTTCCTATGTATGCCCGTTCTGAAAAAGGCGAAACAACTATTCTACAAATTGAAAAATTAAACGAAATGGTAGATGTTGATTTACCTAATGAGTTACCTAAAAACGCTTACTAAAATTTTTTCATATTGGCTTTTCATTTAGCTGTTATTTATAAAAAAAGCCCCGAAAATTTCGGGGCTTTTTTTATTGGTATACAAACAGGCTATTAATTGCTTGCTTGCTCTGCGTATGCTTCTACCGGAATACAAGCACAAACTAGGTTTCTATCACCGTAGGTATCGTTAATTCTACCTACACTTGGCCAAAACTTAGCCGCTCTTACAAACGGAAGCGGAAATGCTGCTTCCTGGCGGCTGTAGCTGTGTTTCCAATCATCAGCAGTTACCATACTGGCTGTGTGTGGCGCATTTTTCAATACGTTATCTGCTTTATCAGCTGTTCCGTTTTCAATAGCGGTTACTTCATTTCTAATAGCAATCATGGCATCGCAAAAACGATCTAATTCATGTTTAGCTTCACTTTCTGTTGGCTCTATCATAACCGTTCCTGCAACCGGGAATGAAATAGTCGGTGCATGGAAACCATAATCCATTAAACGTTTAGCTATATCGCCCACCTCTACACCAGATGCTTGTTTGAACACACGTGTATCTAATATCATTTCATGTGCACAACGTCCTTTTGAACCTACATACAAAATCTGGTAGTGTTTTTCTAAACGGGCTTTGATATAATTGGCATTTAAAATAGCGTATTTAGTTGCATTTTCTAATCCATCAGTTCCCATCATTCTGATATAAGCATAAGAAATTAAAAGGATTGATGCACTACCCCAAGGTGCTGCACTTACTGCATGCATTGATTGTGAGCCGCCTTTCATATCAACCACAGCGTGACCCGGTAAGAAAGGCACTAAATGTGCCGCAACACCAATTGGGCCCATGCCGGGTCCACCACCACCGTGAGGAATACAGAATGTTTTATGTAAATTTAAATGGCAAACGTCAGCGCCAATATTGGCAGGGCTTGTTAAACCAACCTGTGCATTCATATTGGCACCATCCATATATACCTGACCACCATTTTCGTGAATAATTGAGCAAATATCAACTATACCTTCTTCAAACACTCCGTAGGTTGATGGATAGGTAACCATTAAACAAGCTAGATTATCTTTGTGTTCAATAGCTTTTGCACGTATATCTTCTATATCAATATAACCGTTTTCAAGTGTTTTGGTAACTATTACTTTCATACCGGCCATTACCGCACTTGCCGGATTTGTTCCGTGTGCTGATGATGGTATTAAAGCTATATTTCTATGCGATTCTCCTTTTGCTTTAAAGTATTCTCTAATGGTCATTAAACCTGCATACTCACCTTGTGCACCTGCATTAGGTTGTAATGAAATACCTGCAAAACCTGTTACTTGTTTTAAGTATTCGGTTAACTCATCAAATATTTGAGTATAACCTGTTGCCTGGTCGCGCGGAATGAAAGGATGTAATGCACTAAATCCAGGATAAGTTACAGGAATCATTTCAGCTGTTGCGTTCAGCTTCATGGTACAGCTTCCTAAAGCTATCATACTTTCGCAAAGCGATAAATCTTTCGATTCTAATAATTTGATATAACGCAACATTTCATGCTCACTGTGGTGAGAATTAAACACCGGATGAGTCATGTAATTACTGGTACGTGCTAAAGAAGCCGGAACTGCTAAATCAGTAGCAGCTGGTACTTTTATATCAATTACTTTTCCGGTTAAACATTTTACCAGGCTAACCAAATCGTTAACGGTATGTGTTTCATCAATGGCAATAGAAATATGTTTATCGTTTATTTTATTGATGTTGATTTCTGATTTTACACAATCAGCCAACGCTGCATCGGCACTGTCAACGGCAACAGTAATGGTATCAAAGTAGTTTTTATTGGTAACTTTTAAACCATTTTCGTTTAAAGTACCGGCTAATGCTTTGGTTAATCCGTGTACCCTGCCTGCAATACCTTTTAATCCGTGAGGACCGTGGTAAACAGCGTACATACTTGCCATAATTGACAATAATACCTGGGCAGTACAGATGTTTGATGTAGCTTTTTCGCGTTTAATGTGTTGCTCACGTGTTTGCAATGCCATACGTAAAGCCGAGTTACCCTGGCTATCAATTGAAACACCGATTAAACGGCCTGGCATTTGGCGTTTGTATGCATCTTTGGTCGCAAAGAAACCGGCATGAGGACCACCGTAACCCATTGGTACACCAAAACGTTGTGATGAACCAACTACCACGTCAGCTCCCCACTCTCCCGGAGGGGTTAATAATGTTAAACTTAATATATCTGCAGCAACGGTAACTAAAACTTTGTTTTGAGCTGCTTGTGCCATGAATGCGCTGTAATCAAATACCTCGCCATTAGAAGCAGGGTATTGAATAAGAGCACCAAAATAGGTATCGTCTAATTGTACTGTTTCGTGGTTACCAATTACTATTTCTACCCCTGTTGGTTCAGCACGTGTTATTAAAACATCAATAGTTTGTTTAAAGCAAAGCTCTGAAACAAAAAATTTGTTCGCTTTTTCATTTTTAGCTTCAGCGTGTAATAAATGCATTGCCTCAGCAGCAGCTGTTCCTTCATCTAACAAACTGGCATTGGCTATTTCCATACCGGTTAAATCAATAACCATGGTTTGGTAATTTAACAAAGCTTCTAAACGGCCTTGTGCTATTTCCGGCTGGTAAGGCGTGTAAGCTGTATACCAGTTAGGATTTTCAAAAATATTGCGTAAAACCACATTGGGTGTATGGGTACCGTAGTAACCCTGACCAATAAAGTTTTTGTATATTTTATTGTTCTCAGCAATTTGTTTCAGCATGCTTAACAACTCCATCTCCGTTAAAGCTGCCGGTAATTTCATACGCTCTTTTAAGCGAATATGAGCAGGAATGGTTTCATCAATAAGTTGCTCAACCGAACTAACACCAATGGTTTTTAACATGGCTTCAGTGTCTTTTCTCATTGGTGAATTGTGACGATAAACAAATTCGTCTTTGTGATTAGTTGCTATTTGCATTTTATAGTTTTATTATTTTTATGGTCAAATGTAAAATTTTAACAGGCAAAAAATTAATGATTAAGGTCAAAAATTTATGTACGTTTACTTATTGAATTATTCATTTAAAAAGAAAAACCTGCACACAAAGTAAGAAATATATTATCCGTTTTTGAATTACTATTCGAATAATAATTTTTCGAATTTGAGCCAAACCAACACACGCCAAAATTGAGTAAAAAAGCGGTTTTTTCTGATACAAATGATTTTACACCTAAAGTAGGATTGAAACGAAGCCCTTCATTATTATCATTATTTAAAAATTTATCACTTATATTTAATCCTATTGTAGGGCTTCCCTTTCTATCTTTTATGGCATACCTCAAATCCAAAGAAAGAGGCAATGCATCTTTTTCAATAGCCGCTCCTATTCCAACTGTTAAATTATTGAATTGGTAGCCATTCACAACACGTAAACTCCACTTACTTTGGTTTAAAATATCATTTGTTGCTGCAATATCTCTAAAATATAATATTTCTGTAATAAGTGTATAACCACTTTTTTTGTAACTGTATTTAGGCAGGTCATTGTTACTACCCTTAAAGTGGCTTAAACTAATTTGACCAACACAACAGTTCAAACTTATTAATATTATAACTACTAAACACTTACACTTCATTGGTTTTATAAATTATAATTGGCAGGTCTGAAAATTTTCAAAAAAAGCCTGTACCAAAAATTTGGTACAGGCTTTTCAAAATTAAAGTCTATATATAATTAGTGCGCTGCACTATCAGCAGGAGTTGTTGCCGGCTGAGCTTGTTGTTGTTGTTGTGTTTGTTGTTGAGGAGCAACCGGAGTAGTAGCCTCAATATTATCTTTAATACGGCTTTCGGTTCCGGTAGCTTCTACTTCGCCACTTGGGCGTAAAAAGTTTGAGGCTAAACTTAAAACAATAAGCGCAATAGCTAATACCCAGGTAGATTTTTCTACTACATCAGTACTTCTGTTTGCACCCATAATTTGGTTAGGAGCAGTAAAGTTAGCAGCTATTCCACCTCCTTTAGGATTTTGAATTAATACTACTAGTGTTAGCAATAAGCAAGCTATAATAATTAAAATTAATAAAAATAACATAGGTGTCTAATTAATGTTGTGTTCTGTTTTAAGTTGTTTTATAAGGGCTGCGAAATAAGCAATTTTATGTGGATATATCAAACTTAATTTTTCGTAAGTAGAAATTGCCTTTTTTACGAGGCCTTGTTTCAAATAAATGCTTGCTAATGTTTCACTTACAATTTCGTCTTTTTCCTCAATGCTCAATTTAGCCACATTAACAGGATTAAAAAACTCTGCTTTAGGGCGTGTAATTGACGGATTTTCACGCATGAATTTTTCCAATATACTTTCTACCTCCATTTTTGGTGGAGGTGTCTTTATAGCTGGTTCTTTTTGCTGATTATTGAACGCTGCCAAATCATTACCATTGGGGAATATTTGCATAAATGAGTTTTCAAACAAATCTTCATTTAAAGCTGTTGTTTCAAAACTTACCGCATTAAATGTTTCCGATTCAGCATCAGTACTACTATTTGTACTATTTTCAACAGCTGCTAAATCTTTGCCTTCGTCAAAAGTAAAAAAGCTATCATGCTGTTCCTGTTCAGTACTTTTAGCATTTAACTTTTCAAAATCGGGTAAAATAGATTCTACTTTACCTGAATATATTTCTTCAATAAAAGGAGGAGCAACTACATCAACAACCGGTTCTTTTTCTTCTTTGGCCTCCTCTTTTGTATTATTTACCTCAAATGCTTCAATTTCTTCAAAAGTTGAATCTTCGTCACCCTCTGTTTTATCAACTACAGGAATTGTTTCAGAAGACCCTACAATAAATGGCTCAATAACAGGAGTAATATCATTTACTGATACAACTTCTTCTTCCTCTTCGTCTATTAATCTGGGGTCAACATCAGGTAACTCTATAGCAGATACTATATTTTCAACTACCTGCTCTTCTATTTCTTCCTGTAAATCTGTTGGCTCAAACTGTGTTTCAGCTTCAATATTCTTAGCTAAAGTACTTTCTGCTTTGGTTTTTATTAAATGTTGAATGTATAAGGTAAATTCATCGTCTTCAGCACTTGCATTTGTTTTAGCATCTACCTTACTTTCTGTATTTTGATTTGACTCTTTTTTGTTTTTGTTTAACCAATCAATAAAGCTCAAACCTTCTTCATTACCAGTATTGTATTCAGTATTTACAGTTTCCGCTATTTCTTCTTCCTGTAATGTTTCTAACTCTTCATCCTGTTTACTTTCAGTTATTAACTCCTCTGCTATAAATGGAGGTTCTTCATCCAATACATCATTGTATTTTTCTAATAACTCATCCAATGATACAGGAATAACGGGATCAACTGCAAATACTGGTTGCTCTGTATGCTCAGATTTTTCTTCGTCTATTGCTTCTATAGCATGACTATCTAAATCAACGGTTGTTTCCTGAATATCGGTATGTTCTTCAAGGAGAGTTTCTTCTGTTATAATGCTATCAGAAACAACACCATCTTCTTGTTCTTCAAGCCCGGTTTGCAATAAATCGTTCTGGTATTTCTCCTCATCTGCAGCTGCATCTGGTAATGAAAAAGCAGGTTCTTCTTTTGGCACAATAGCAACAGGTGTAACAGATTTTGTCACTGTTTCTATATTCTCTTTGTTGTCTTCAAAACTTGATTCATCAAAATCCTGCAAAATTTCTTCGGAGAAATTGCCTCTAAACCTAACCAAAGTACCTTCTGTTTCTGCTAACTGATATACTTTTTCTTTGGTATTATTGTTTAACTCAACGGGAACTAAAGTATCTGATGATTGCTCACTTTCTGATGAAACGCCATTGTTATCATTTTCCTCAGATGCAAGAAAATCCTCGGTCTCTCTAACCGATTCTACCAGTTCAATTATATGTTGATCGGTTTCTTCTTCAATAACCTTAACTTCATCAACCGTTTCAACAATCAGCTTGGTTTCTTCTTCTTGTTCAAATTCATCAACAATTTCCTGATTGACTTCTTCTGTATTTTCAACCGCTACATCTTCCCCGGCTTCTTTTGTATCATTTAAAACTTCATCAGGCACATCTGATATAGTCGTATTTTCTTCTTCATCAACAGCTTGCTCATTATGTTCAACAGCTCCAGATGTATTAACATCTTCTTCTGTATTTTTATTTACAACTGTTTCGTCCGTATCTACAACCTTTCCTCCTCTTATTTCAAACTGATTGGTATGGTCAATAGTTGCTGCTTCCTCTGTATCAAAAATTGTTGCATCTGTGTCAACATTATTGGTTTCCGACTCAACAGTTTCTTTTTCTTCCTCTGCTGTTATTTCGTTATTAAACGTTGTTTCAGCTTCTGCTAATAAACTATTTGCCTGATTGAGTAATACAGCTTCCTGGGTCTCTGCTTCGGTAATTTCAAAATCGGGCTTCGAAACTTTTTCAACCTTCAGTTCTAATGGAACATTAAATGCTTCTATATCGCCTTCCTGGTCTTTATTGCCCGTAATAAACTGGTACAATACAGCCCTGTCGCCTGTTAGCAATGCAGTAATTTTTAACTGCTTTTCATATTCGTAATGATTGGTGTTGGCTAAAGCCTTGGCTAATAAAACATGTGCCGTACTGAAAAACGGAAAATCCGCCACAATCTTACGCAAGGTTTCGATGTGTTCAGTTCCTAGTTTTTCGGGATTTTTGAGTAAATCAGTAAAGTCGGCTTTGTTCACTTAAATAAGTTTTATTGGAGCAAAATAATAATTTAATTTAATTTGAGGAGGTATTTGCAAAAAAGTTTTTACTACCAATTAATAAAGGCTGCATTAAAAACATCCTGCACCAACATATCAACCACTTTACCTGAGAGTTCAGCCTCGCGTGCCTGAAAATTATCAGTGGCACTAAAATCAATATTATTTGAAAATGATTTGGTGAAGTTTTTATCCGTTGCTTTTTTGTTTTCAAATGTTATTTCAATGGTAATTGTTAACCTGTTCAAAGCATTGGTTTGATTACCTGTAATAGCAGCCGGTCTGATTTCATAATTGGTAATTTTACCAATAAAATTAACATCGCCATCAGTTGTCACCAATTTTAAAGGTGTTTCATTTACAAATTTTTGTTTCAGTTTTTCAGAAATATTCTGGCTTAGCAATGGATTAACAATACTGGCTACGTTGGTTATATAAGCAACAGAAACAGTATTTGCATCAGGCGGCACACTTGCCCCGGTATGTGAATAAACACCACAACCAAAAACAAAAAAACTTAAGCAAATACTTATTACAACTATTATTTTTTGCATGTTGCAAAGCTAAAAATGTTTACCGAAATTCAATTTCAAAATTAACAATCCTCGAAAATGAATTTAAAAAGTACCAATACACAGTTAAAACAAGCTATCAGAACTATTTTCGTCATATTTTATATAAAATAGTACACTTCTTGTTTTGAACAGGATAAAATTAATACAGGGAATAAATAAAAAGTTATTTTCGCCCTTTATTTTAATTTTAAAAAAGACAGCGTGAATGATAGTACTAGCCGATAGATTAAATAAAATTGTAGAGTCGAATACACTACGTATGGCTAAGCTTAGCAGAGAGCTACAAGCACAGGGAAAAGACATTATAAACTTAAGCCTTGGCGAACCTGATTTTCAAACCCCGGATCATATAAAAGAGGCCGCAAAAAAAGCCATTGACGATGGATATACTTTCTACACACCTGTTGCCGGCTACCTTGATTTAAGACAAGCTATCAGCGAAAAGTTTCAACGCGAAAACGGTTTAACTTATGCTGCTGACCAAATAGTGGTATCAACCGGAGCCAAACATTCCATTATGAATGTAATGATGGCTTTATTAAACAAGGACGATGAGGTTATTATACCCACTCCTTTTTGGGTAAGCTATTCTGAAATGGTTAAGCTGAATGATGGCAAACCCATATATGTGCATAGTACTGTTGAACAGGATTACAAACCAACTCCTGCTCAAATTGAAGCTGCTATTACCGATAAAACAAAAATTTTCATTTTTTCATCCCCTTGTAACCCTACGGGTTCGGTTTTCAGTAAAGATGAACTATACAATATTGCCAAAGTATTTGAAAAATATCCGCAGGTTTCAATTATTGCCGATGAAATATATGAACACATTAATTTTAAAGGCAAACACGAAAGCATTGGCCAGTTTGATTTTATTAAAGACCGTGTAATAACCGTAAATGGCATGAGTAAAGGCTTTGCCATGACGGGGTGGCGCCTGGGTTATATTGGTGCACCCAAATTAATTGCACAGGCTTGCGAAAAACTGCAAGGCCAGTTTACCAGTGGAACCAATGCTATTGCACAACGCGCAGCACTGGCTGCCCTGCAACACGATTTAAAACCAACATTAGCCATGACAGAGGCTTTTCAAAGAAGAAGAGATTTGGTATTGGGCTTAATGAAAGATATTCCCGGTTTTAAAGTAAATGTACCAGAAGGTGCTTTTTATGTATTTCCTGATGTAAGCAGTTTATATGGCAAAACCGATGGAACAACGGTAATTAACAATTGTGAAGATTTATGCATGTATCTTTTGCATACTGCAAATGTGGCGCTGGTTGGTGGCGATAGTTTTGGTGCGCCTGAATGCATCCGTTTTAGTTATGCCACCAGCGATGAAAAATTAGTAGAGGCCTTGAAAAGAATTAAAGAAGCAGTTGCTAAACTTAAATAATATTTGATTTGCAAATAAACTTCCTGAAAATAAAAATACTGTTGTTGTTTTATGCCTTTAGCATATGCTTATTTGCACAACAAAAAGAACCCGAAAGCTTTGGTTTTAGCCATCACACTATTCTGTTTAACGGTGATATTGTAGATATATTAATTCAAACAAAAACAGAAGAGGAAAATAAAACAAAACCCGCTTTATTGTTTTGCCAGGGCAGTCTACCAGTTCCCTTAATTAAAACAACCGGAAATACTATTTATGGAGTATTCCCTTTTGATACTGATAGTTTATTAAAAGACTACCACCTGGTTATTATTAGCAAACCTTATATACCAATAATAATAGAAGCTGAAAAATTAGCCGAAAATTTCGTGTATATAGATAGCACTACAGGTAAAGCGCCCAGTGCCTATACCAAACGAAATTATTTAGATTATTATGTATACAGGAATATTGCAGTGATAAACTACCTGCAAACATTGCCGTTTATATCAAAAAAAAAGCTAATTGTTGCGGGTCATTCACAAGGCTGTACCATTGCGGCTAAAATGGCAACTTTAAACAAAAAAATAACCCATTTAATAATAGCTTCAGGCAATCCGTTCGGGCAAATCACCTCTATGCTGAGAGAATACAGAAGGGCCGAAAAACTGGGCGATTCAACCAATTACGGAGATGAATTATTGAATTATTGGGAATCGGTTGTGGCTAATAAGGACAACAATGATGATGTATATGGCGACACCTATAAATCCATTTACGATTTTTCAACCCCCGCTATTAACTATCTTTTAAAGCTTAAGATACCTACTTTTGTTTGCTACGGAAGTAAAGATATAAACGCCCCTTATAATGATTATTTAAGAATAGAAACCATCAGGCAACAAAAAGAAAATTTTACCTTTAAGGCATATTTAGGCAGAGAACATAATTTTTTCAGTGTAAAAGAAAAAGGTGAAGTAAATTATAATGATTTTGGGTGGAACAAAGTAGCTGACGACTGGAAAAGTTGGCTTTTAAAAAACAGATAATAGTTTAAATATAACGTATCAAACGATATGATAAATAAATTTGAAAATATACAAGTATTGGTTATTGGCGATGTAATGATTGATGCTTACTTGTTTGGCAAAGTTGACAGAATATCGCCTGAAGCACCTGTACCTGTAGTAGCTGTTGAAAAAAAGGAAAACAGGTTAGGAGGAGCTGCTAATGTGGCTTTAAATTTAGTTTCGCTAGGTGCAAAGCCTGTATTATGCTCGGTAATAGGCAACGATTTTGAGGGTAATGATTTATTAGACTTACTGCGAAAAAACAATATTGATGCAAGGGGAATAGTACAAAATGCACAACGTATTACCACTGTTAAAACAAGGGTGATAAGCCAAAACCACCAAATGTTGCGCATTGACAGTGAGGTTTCAGATAATCTAAACGAGGAACAAACACAACATTTTATAAAAAAAATAGAAGAATTAATACCTCAGTCGCAGGTAATTATTTTTGAAGATTACGACAAAGGCGTTATTACTGAAGAGCTTATTAAACAGGTTACGGCCATTGCCCATAAAAACAATATTCCGGTAGTTGTCGACCCTAAAAAACGAAATTTCAGTTTTTATAAAGAAGCTACTTTATTTAAACCCAATTTAAAAGAATTACGCGAAGGATTTAAAAGCGATTTTTCTATTCATAACAAGCAAGAATTTGAAGCGGTATGTAAAGATTTAATGCAAGCCATGCAGCTTAAAAACCTTTTTGTAACCTTAAGTGAACACGGTGTAATGATTACCGATGGTAAAACATTTCATTATATTCCGGCTCACTTCCGTAAAATTGCAGATGTAAGCGGAGCCGGTGATACTGTTATTAGCGTTGCTTCGCTTTGTATGGCATTAAATATGCCTATTGAAAATATTGCCGCTATCTCTAATCTTGCGGGCGGACTGGTTTGTGAAGAAGTGGGTGTTGTACCTATTGATAAAAACAAACTGGCTGCTGAACTAAATGCGATAGGTTTTTCTCTTGATTAATTTTAATCGTGGCATT
>CAYTWI010000041.1:15757-28244 GCA_964442045.1 uncultured Bifidobacterium sp. | reverse complement strand
ATGCGTTGTTGCAAATTAATATTCCATAGCTGGTTACGGCCGGTAGTTAAACCTTGTAACATATCGTAACCTAAATTACTGGCTGCTTCTCCGTTAAACGATACTTCGTATAAACTATAACGTGCACTTAAAACACCTATTTGCGTAAAGTTATAACGCATTTCAATACCCACCTCAGTTGTTTTACCTTTTTGCAAACCATATGTTTGGCTGTTCTGTGCTTCGCTATAACTGGCATTGAGTGTGGTTCTGAAATTTTTGGTAGCCTGGTAAATGAGTTTCGGTTTCCACTCATAGTAATTGTATTCGTAATTTTGTTGTGTAAAAAATTGCGATATATAACTACGGACACCAAAATTGTACAACAGGTTAATGGTCCATATTTCGTTTAAGTTCCAACGTGTATTAATTCCGTTTTCCAATTTGCGTCTGCTGTCAATTCCGTTGGTTAAAAATATTTTACTTTGGTTATCCTGTATGCTCCAGTCAGCACCAAAAGTGGTATTGCTTCGGTTAAAAAATAAAGTATTTCTGGCTACACTGTTCACATTTATCAATGCGGTATCGTTAAACTGATTGGCAAATGGGTTGGCAAAATTGAAGGTGTTATCGGCTAATATTTTTCGTTCAATGCGTAATCCTGATTGATTATAGAATAAGGCAAAAAAATGTTTAATACCTTTTTGGCTAAACCATACACTGGCAGGGTTTATGTTTAAGGTTTGATTAAACTGAACGGAGTTTGTTTTAATACTGGAGTTGGTTGGTAAAAATACACGTATAAAGTTGGCTATGTTTTTATCGGCAAAACTGGCAATCTCAAATTCATTCAATTGTTGAACATTATCTTTGTTAAAGTCTTGCCATACATAAATGCCCTGTCCTTTGGGAACTTCAATATAACTAAAATCCCTGCGCAGTTCATTTCCGCTTCCTATCTGGTAATAGGTATTGGCAGTAAAAAAACGTTTAGCAAAACTATAATCATACTCAATACGCGCCAGTATAGTTCTTTCCGGTTTTACATTGGTAAATGCAGAATCAACCAACTCAAAATTACGGAAAGTGAAGTTTAAATTAAGCCTGTTACCATTGGTTTGATTTAGCACCAAACTTGAGTTTACATTTTGAGCTATACTGTATAATTTAAAAGAAGTATTGTTGGCCTGCAAATCATTTCTGTTAGTATAATCAAGGCGGTATTTAATGCGTATTGTATCCGTATTCTGGAAAAAAGCATTGCTTTGATTGTATGCAAAACTTCCGCTTAGTAAACTGTCACCCGCTTTATAAAATTTGCTTTTTTCATTAGTATAGTTAACACCTAACTGGTGTTTAAACTGAGTTCGGATATAGCCGGCAGCATATTTATTGGTTTGGTTTTGTGGTACATTTAACAATAAATTTTTATCGTTAATACTAATGCTTAAGAACTCTGCATCTAATTTAAACTGGTTAGTAAGTGTATTGATTAAAGCACCTGCGGTATGTTGCAAACCAACATAACTGGTATTACGGTTATACATAGCAATCTGGTAGTAAACATTGCTTGTTTTATTATATTGTAAACTTGTTCTGCCTGAAACAATATGTTCATTATATCCAGTATCTTTAGTGCTACTATTATTTAGCTGCCTGTTCCATATCCTGTCAAACTCTACATTACGATAGCGCTCTACATACCTGAAATTATTATCAACCCATTCATATTTAACCTGGCTATTTATTTCCCATTTTTTGCTCCATTGTGTATTGTTCTTTACATCTACTTTAACACCATAACCTTTGTCGTTTTGTTTGTCAGCAGAGCTGAATAAATTCCTGTTATAATCACTTTGAGCTACTTCTACATTTACCAAGGTGTTTTTTATTTTTAAATATTCTATCCCGGCAGTTATCATCTGCATTTGGTTGGGAGCCGTTAATAAAATAACAGGCTCAAAATTACCTTGCTTTACACCATTAACAGGTGCAACAAACTGAAATACCCTGCCATTGGCCGAAGAAGCTGATTGAATATAATTACCATTGTTGTTTCCAACATTGCTGTATTTTACTTCATAAAAAACAGAATCATTGGCAGGAGTGTTGGTATAAACGTAAACACCTGTTGAGCCCAATGTATCAATAAGACGGTACAAAATTTTGGTATTGGTAAATGAGGCAACACGGGTTGCTCCGCTTACTACAGCCTGATTTAAATTATTGCCTACACCGGCTAGTATTTTTTTATCACTATCGGTTAAGTTTTGTTGAAAAGGCTGGTCCTTATCATCCTGCTCTGTATAGTATGCTGCATGAATGGCATAATCTTTTGTTGAATACTGTGCCTGACTTGTAAAAATAGTACGCGCAAAATTTCTATCACTATACTGAAACTCGGCCACTATACGACTATACCGGGTAATTATTCTTTTAGGCGTAAAAGTCAATTCACCACTGTTATAATCAATGGTATAATCATTTTGTTCACCCCTGTTTAATTTTTCTCCATCCAAATAAATAGCTTCTGTACCCGAAATTAGTATAATAAATAATTCTCCATTGGCTCCCTGTAAACGATAAGGCCCCTGATTGCCTTCAATAGCCGTGATGGTATTACGGGCAAAACGTCCTCGACTGATAGCCAGTTCTGCGCCTACCTGTAAGTTGCCTTTATTGCCTAATGCAAATGCTGTTTGGGCTTGCGCACCCCTCGATTTTTTATTGTAATTTAAAAAGTAGCTTTCGCTTGGTTTGCGCATTTCAAAATCGCCAATTACTACTTTTGTTTTGTCTTTGCTTAATTGAATAAATACTTTGTCAAAGTCCTGCAGTTGTTGTGTGTTTCCTTCCGGCTGAATAGGATTGTTATCGTCACTGATGGCAGCCAGTACATCAATTTCATTATTTATTTTACCGCTTAACTGAAGGTTTAAGTTAGAGTTCACAACTACATTTTGTGCATTACCCAAACCCAATCCGCGCATTATACTTCCATTTATTTTTAGGCCTTTGTCTTGCCCGCTAATGGCACTAAACTCATTTTCATTCGGAATGTACAGGAAAGGGTTTTTTGTTTCTTTACCTTCTACATCAATAATATTGGTTGATTTTTGTAAATATACCTGGCTTAAATTAAAGTTGCTGGCCCCATATTTAACATCAATAACAGTTCCTTTGGGTATTTTTAAGTTGATTAAAGCCCTGTAATAATAATTTATTCTGAAATCTATGCCTTCAATATAAGTAGTTTGTGGGGTACTTATTTTGATTGAATTTTTTTGAATGCTGTTGGAATCAAGCGTAATACTATCATTTGTAAGTAAAATAGATTTGAATCTATTTTGAGCATTTAAAGTGCCACACACACAAATGATAACTATTAGCAGTAGCTTACGCATTAAGGCAAATAAACGAAAAAACACCAAATAAAGTGTTACCCGGTTCATTATGCTTTGAGGGTCAATTATTAGTGTAAACAACTAGTTTTATTCATTTTACTTAGCGTTTGTGGGTTTAATAGTTTATGTATTTTCCATTTATAATGCTTTTATTTGCCCTTTCAATTATGACAAATAATAAAGAGTGGTTTGCTGATTGGTTTAACTCGCCTTACTACCATATTCTGTATAAAAACCGTGATTATACAGAAGCTGAAATGTTTTTAAATAATGTAATAGCTTTTTTTAATATACCAAAAAAAGCACACATTATTGACTTGGCTTGTGGTAAGGGCAGACATTCTGTTTTTTTGAATAAAGCAGGTTTTAATGTATTGGGTGTTGATTTGTCGGCTAATAGTATTGCTTTTGCCAAACAGTTTGAAAATGAAACGTTGCGTTTTGCTGAAGCCGATTTACGTTGCCTGAACATAAACAATGAGTTTGATTATGCCTTTAACTTATTTACCAGCTTTGCTTACTTTAAATCAGATAGCGAAAACCATGAAGTATTACAGCAGTTTTATAATTGTTTAAAACCTGAGGGCTTTTTATTGCTCGATTTTTTTAACGCGGAAAAAATTAAGTTGAGACAAAATTGTGTTGATACCAAAGAAATAGAAGGAATAACTTTTCATACCTCTAAAGAAATTGCCGATAATAAGGTTTATAAAACCATAGAGTTTGAAGCCGAAGGTAAAAAACACAGTTACAAAGAAGAAGTACAGTTGTTGCTTTTAGCCGATTTTGAAAAACTGTTTGAAGATACCCATTTTAAAATAATCAAAGTTTTTGGCAATTATAAATTAGAAGATTTTAATGCGGGGGAAAGTGACAGATTAATTTTTATTGCACAAAAAAAATAATACATGGAGCAAATACTGGCACTTGACAAACAATGGTTTTTAGCTATAAACAATGGCCTGTCCTGTCCTTTTTTAGACTGGTTATGCCCCATATTGCGTGAACAGGCTACCTGGTATTTACCTTATGCTTTACTGGTTTATTTTTTCTATAAAAACTACGGTGTAAACACATGGAAAATATTACTGGTTGTTGGCTTAATGATTTTTGTAAGCGATCAATTCAGCGCTAATTTAGTAAAGAAAACATTTATGCGAATAAGACCATGTAATGAACCCGGTTTACACGGAATGGTTAGGCATTTGATAAACAGCTGCAACGGCTATAGTTTTGTATCAGCTCATGCCACCAATCATTTTGCATTGGCTTTGTTTTTAATTTATTACTTTAAACACATTAGCTTATGGGTTATTCCTATTACTATTGTGTGGGCATTGGCTATTTCATTCTCACAAATATATGTAGGGGTTCATTATCCGTTAGATGTAATTTGTGGTGGATTAGTAGGTGCTTTATTCGGTGTTTCTTTTGCAAAGTATAGTTTAAAATATATAAAGCCTGCTTTAATTAACAATATAAAAGAATGAGTTTTTTATTTTTATTTATCCTTTTTCTATCACCCTTTTTGGGGTCAATGGCTGCTCTTAATTCAGGCAGGTATGATGAGAAAAAACTAAAGTTATTATTGTCGTTTGCGGGGGCTTATTTGTTTTCAATAACCATAGTAAGTTTAATGCCGGAGGTATATTCCAATGCCAATAAATATACAGGTGTTTTTATTTTAGCCGGGTTTTGGTTTCAGATTTTACTTGAAAAATATTCAAAAGGAATTGAGCACGGGCATTTTCACTTGCATGATGTGGTAAAGAAACATGTGGTTCCGTTTGGTATTATTACAAGCATGTGTTTGCACAGCTTTTTAGAAGGAATACCATTGGGTGCCTTTATGCAGGATAATGTATCCATTAGTTACTCATTGCTGGCCGGAATTACGTTACACGAATTTCCTGCTGCATTTGCTCTGGCAGTTATTTTAAAAGGATTACAAATTAATAATAAAGTTATTATAGGGTTAATGGTAGCTTATAGTTTAGCCTCGCCAACAGGAGCCATATTAAGCTACAGTTTAAATTACTCCATTCCTGATTTGGTTTTTAATCAGTTTATGGCTTTTGTGATAGGTACTTTTTTACATATTTCTACTACCATATTGTTCGAATCATCAGAGCATCATAAATTTTCTACTTATAAGACATATGCGGTGTTAGTGGGTGTTTTACTGGCTTTAGTGGTTGTTTTTTCTTCTTAAAAGAGTGATTAACATCAGAGATGTGTATAAAAACTAAATAAATAAAGTTTAATTTGTTTAATTTGTTATAACACAAAAATAGAAACTAAATGTCAACAGCAGTCAGCGTCTTAATTATAATTTTAGTCATCACTGTTACGTTTAACGTTTGTTACCTCACTTTTTTTGGTTTTTTATCCATATTTAAATCAAAAAAAACAAACCAAGAAAATAAGTATTTGTATAAATATGGGGTCATGATTATTGCGTACAAAAATGATAAAGTAATATTGGAAAGTGTTACCCAAAATTTATTACAAAATTATAATAAGGACAAGTTTGATATTATAGTGGTTGGGGATGGTTTATTGCCCGAAACAATTGCTAAATTGAAACAAATGCCTGTCAAAATAATAGAACTGCATCTTCCATATTCAACCAAAGCCAACAGTATACGAGAAACAGAACATTTGTTACGTAATAGTGATTATGATTATGTTGTTTTACTGGATATTGATAATGTAATGGAAGTTGATTTTTTAAAGAAACTGAATAATGAAATTGAAAAAGATATTCCATTGATACAAACCCATAGAATGGCTAAGAACCTAGATACACCCATAGCCATTTTAGATGCTTTCAGCGAAGAAATTAATAACTCAATATTCAGGCAAGGACATCAGAATATAGGTTTACAAACAGCCTTAATAGGCTCTGGAATTGTATTTGAACGCCAGTTTTTTTTAAGTGATATTTTAAAAATACAGGCTGTTGGTGGCTACGACAAGGAAATAGAATTGCTTTTAGCCAAGCAAAAACTAAAAACTAAATATTGCCCTACGGTTAATTTGTATGATGAAAAAACCCGTTTTTTAGATGATTTGAATAAACAACGTACACGTTGGTTTTCGGCCCAGTTCTTTTATTTACGTAAAAATGTGTTACAAGCTATTTACCAACTCGTGTTTAAGGGTAATATAAATTATGTAAATAAAATTTTGCAGTTTACCTTGTTACCTAAAATATTCACGTTGGTTTTATGTTTTATAATGCCTTTTGTAACGTATTTCTTTTTTAAGCCTTTATTTGAGTTAAGCGTTATAAATGCTGTAGCAGTTATTATTACAGCTTCTATAAGCTTACCACGCCACTTTTATAGTATGCACTATTTTAGCGCGCTAAAAACATTACCCTTGGTATTTGTTACATTGTTAAAAGGAATGACCAAGTTAAAGGGAGCCAATCGATCGTTTATTGCTACTCCGCATCATACCAATGAAAAGGAAAATGCTTAATAAACGGATTATGCTTTTTGACCAGCCAGTAAGTACATAACAGCCATTCTAACAGCAACTCCGTTTTCAACCTGGTCTAAAATAATGGCATGTTTACTGTCTGCTACTTCGCTGGTAATTTCAACACCCCGGTTAATAGGCCCCGGATGCATAATAACTATTTCTTTGTTTAAGGAGTCAAGTCGTTCTTTATCTAATCCGTATAACATACTATATTCACGCAACGATGGAAAGTACTTAATATCCTGACGTTCCAACTGAATACGAAGCATATTAGCTACATCGCACCAGTTTAAAGCTTTCATTAAATTGGTTTCAACAATTACCCCCAAACTTTCAATGTGTTTTGGTATAAGTGTACTTGGGCCACATACCATTACTTCGGCTCCTAATTTCTTTAAACATATTATATTTGAAAGAGCCACACGAGAGTGTAAGATATCGCCCACAATAACTATTTTTTTACCTTTAACGCTCCCTAGTTTTTCTCTGATAGAAAATGCATCGAGTAAGGCTTGGGTCGGATGTTCGTGAGTACCGTCTCCGGCATTTATAATACTGGCATTAATGTGTTGCGAAAGAAACAGGGCTGCACCGGGTGCAGGGTGGCGCATAACCACCATATCTACTTTCATAGCTAAAATATTATTAACTGTATCAATCAGTGTTTCACCTTTTGAAACCGATGATGACGATGCAGAAAAGTTTACTATATCAGCGCTTAAACGTTTTTGTGCTAATTCGAATGAAATACGGGTTCGGGTAGAGTTCTCGAAAAATATATTGGCAATAGTAACATCACGCAAGGAAGGAACTTTTTTAATAGGCCTGTTAATAACTGTTTTAAAGTTATCAGCGGTTTCAAAAATTAGTTCAATATCGTTAGGGGTAATATCTTTTATTCCTAACAGGTGCTTTTGCGTAAACTTTTTCATTGATGTTTTTTACTGTTTTGTTATAATAAGCATTTTGTTAATTGACTATAGTTTGAATATTGCTCTAACTACTTACAATCATGGCTAAATCTGCTTTGTTATTTTCTTTCCATTCTACTTTTACTTTGTCATTAGCCCTTGTATCTACAGTTATACCGGTATAGTCAGGCTGAATAGGCAGGTGCCTGCTGTATCTTCTGTCAATTAGTACCATTAATTCTACTTTATCAGGCCTGCCAAAATCTACCAAAGCATCTAAAGCTGCTCTTATGGTACGCCCGGTGTACAATACATCATCAATTAAAATTACTTTTTTGTTTTCAACCGTAAAATTAATATTCATAGCATTAGGCACTATTTGCTCATTACCTCTTCTAAAATCATCCCTGTAAAAGGCAATATCCAGCTCTCCGTAAAGTATGTTTGTATTGTTGGTTATTTCGTGAAGCCTTTTTATGACCCTTCTGGCTAAAAAAATACCTCTGGGTTGTAATCCTATAATGGCAGAGTGATTAAAGTTACCATGTTTTTCAATAAGCTCATAGCAAAGCCTGTCAATTACAATGCTGAATTGCTTTTTCTCAAGGATAGTTTTGGCGTTCATCAGTTTATGGTGTGAATGTAAATACGCTTTTTATGCTGTAAAAATATTATTTAATCATAGAAATACAATTAAAACAAATTTTGTTATTCCGTAACTTGTAAACCAAGCGTTTTTAATGTGTTTTCTTTATCTACTGCCAATTGATTTTTTAAAGCTTCTAACCCATTAAACTTCTCTTCATTTCTCAGTTTCAACACAAATTCAATGGTTATATTTTCGCCATAAATTTCTTGGGAAAAATTAAAAATGTTTACCTCAATGCTCCGGCCTTTGTTTTCAATAGTAGGGTTATTGCCAATATTTAACATACCTCCATATTTAATATTTTTATGCCAAACCCACACAGCATAAACACCATCGGTTGGAATCAATTTAAAAGCATTGTCAACTTCAATATTGGCCGTTGGGTAACCAATGGTTCTGCCGAGCTGTTGGCCTTTAACAACAGTGCCTTCTAAAACATAATTAGTGCCTAAATATTTTTTAGCGGTAATTATATCATCATTTAACAAAGCCTTTCTTATTTTAGTAGAGCTAACCGCTATATCATCAATATCCTGTTCTGGTATTTCCTCTACTTCAAAACCATATAACGATGATGATTCTTTTAAGTGTTCAAATGAGCCTTCTCTGTTTTTACCAAACCGGTGGTCATAACCAATAACCAATGTATGCGTATGCAATTTGTTTACCAGTATATCCCTTATAAATTGTTCAGAGCTTTGTCTTGAAAACTCCTTGGTAAAAGGAATAACCAATAAATGGTCAATGCCTGTTTTTTCTAATAAATGTATTTTCTCTTTTAGCGTACTTAACAATTGCAAGCCATGATCGGCCGGAAATAAAACCATTCTGGGATGAGGCTCAAAAGTCATAAGCACTGTTTCTCCATTTTTTTGTTTGGCTAATTGCTTAAGTCTTTCAATTATTTTTTTATGTGCTAAATGAACACCATCAAAAGTGCCCTGACTAACAATGGCATTTTTAATAGGTGGTAAATCATTTATATTATGGTAAACTTTCATGTTAATAGAATTTTTTGAAGCCAATTAAACTTCTTGCTTCTGCTATTGTTTTAGAGGCGCTTTCCATTGCTTTTTCTCTGCCTGTCTTAGCTATTTTATTCAATGATTCTTCGTCTTCCAGTATAGCATCAATTTGTTTCTTTATAGGTGAAACAAACTGTACCATATCTTCAGCCAATTGTTTTTTCATATCGCCATAACGAATACTACAATCAGCAAAAGTTTTTTTATAATGTTCAATTACATCGTTAGCCGAAACAAGCTGCATTAAGTCAAATAAATTTTGAACAGCCTGGCTGGGAGTGGAGTTTGGTTCTGTTGGTGCTACATCGCTAACCGCTTTCATTATTTTTTTCCTAACCAAAGCTTCATCATCTACTAAGTTAATAACGTTTCCATCACCATCACTTTTACTCATTTTACCTCCACCTTGCAGGCCGGGTACTTTAACTAAGTTACTTCCATAGTTAAAAGCTTGCGGTTCAGGGAAAAATTCATGTTCGTATATTCTGTTAAATCGGTTACCAAAAGTTCTGGCCATTTCCAAATGCTGTTCCTGGTCTTTACCTACAGGTACTTTAACAGCTTTATGAATCAATATGTCAGCCGCCATTAAAACAGGGTACGTAAGTAAGCCTGCATTTATATTGTCCGGATGCGATTTGGCTTTTTCTTTAAACGATGATACTCTTTCCAATTCGCCTTTATAAGCATGCATATTCAATAGTAAATACAGTTCAGCTATTTCAGGTAAATCGCTTTGAATATAAATAGTACACTCATCGGGATTAATGCCACAGGCTATGTATTCAGCTAAAACCTGTTTGACATTTTTGTGTAAACTTTTAGGATTTGGATGCGTTGTAAGCGAGTGGTAATCTGCTATAAAAAAGTAGCAATTATATTCATATTGCATCTTTATAAAATTTTTAACAGCACCCATATAGTTGCCTAAATGTAAGTTTCCTGTAGGTCTTATACCACTTACAACAATTTCTTTTTTCATCTGAATTTCTTTTTTCAAAAACGGTGGTGCAAAATAGTTGTTTATACCCAATACTCCATTTACAAATTGTAAGGATTTGTTTTTTAAAAACTTATTCTATTTTTGACTTGATATATAAAAATTATGAAAAAATACTTTACCATTTTATTAGTCTGTTTAATGGCTACGCTTAAAGCCCAAGTAGATAAAACATCACTCAAAAATCATTTACACGAATTAGGCTATAAATGGATAACTGAAGAACAATTGTTTATTAATAGTTCGCATACCGATAAACAAACACAAATAACCCACATTTATTTTAAGCAACAGTTTCAAAACAGCGAAATTTACAATACCCAAAGTAGTATTCATTTAGATAAAAATGGAAACGTGTTTAACAAAAACTTGTTTTTATTTAATACTGCAGAAGTAGCAAACAACACAAAATACGATGCAAGCCAGGCTTTAAATGTTGCTTTAACAGAAGCCAATATTCCTAATAAAGCACTAAACAAAGCAGTTGTTCTACAGGATAAGAAGTTTGAAATTAAGGACAAAACCATGTCGAGCGAGGCTGTAAAAGGTAAACAGGTTTATTTCATAAAAGACAATAAACTGTTTTCAGCATGGCAAATTGAAGTATTGAATGACGAAACCAACGATTGGCTGGATTTAATTATTGATGCCGGTGATGGTTCAATTATTCATAAATCAAATTATATTACTAAATGCAGCCCGGCTGAAATGGCAGCTTCAAAACAAAATAAACCTTATTATTTTAATTTTGATGATGAGCCAGCATTAGGAAAAGCAGATGCTGGAGGAACATACAGAGTATTTCCAATACCGTTAGAAAGCCCTGCCAGAGGCAATAGAAAATTAGTGAATAACGCATATGATGTTGTGGCATCGCCTTATGGTTGGCACGATGACAATGGAGTTGCCGGGGCGGAATATACCATTACAAGAGGTAATAACGTATGGGCAAAAGAAGATACTTTGGCGACCAATGGCACAGATGGTTATTCACCGGATGCAGGCACTAATTTGGTTTTTGATTATGATTATACCTTAGGAGGAAGCCCAAGAGGAAATTTAAACGCAGCCATTACCAATTTGTATTTCTGGAATAATACCATGCATGATGTGTTTTACCATTATGGTTTTGATGAAGAATCTGGTAATTACCAAAATACAAACTATACCGGTCAAGGCGAAGGGGATGATTTTGTTTTTGCTGATGCCCAAGACGGAAGTGGAACCAACAATGCAAACTTTGCAGCTCCGGCAGATGGAACCAATGGACGTATGCAAATGTATTTATGGGTAAATGGAGCAGCTTCAACAAAAAATGCACAAATACAATCACCGGCTGCTATTGCGGGTCAGTATAATGCAGTACAGTCAAGTTTTGGCCCTAAGTTAGGTGTATATCCTATAACAGGCCAGTTAGTGCTGGTAAATGGGGGAGGAACAAAACCAGCCGAGGGTTGCAGTACACCTTTGGTAAATGCAGCCGATGTAAATGGAAAAATTGCTTTAATTGACAGAGGTACTTGTGGATTTGTAACCAAAGTAAATGCTGCACAACAAGCAGGAGCTATAGCCGTTATTGTATTTAACAACAGCTCACAGGCTATTTATGCAATGACAGGAAGCGGTGCAAGCGGTATCACTATTCCTTCCGTTATGATGAGTCAGGCAGATGGTGTTACCATAAAAAAATATTTAGATTCGGGAATAGTTACTTTAAGTCTATACGATTCTTCTTCAGTATCGCTTACTTCGCCAACATACGATAGCGATTTTGACAATGGTGTAATTGCACATGAATATGGACACGGTATTTCAGGTCGTTTAACAGGAGGTGCCGCTAATTCATCATGTTTAACCAACCAGGAACAGGCCGGTGAAGGATGGAGTGATTTTTTTGCTTTGGTTTTAACGTCAAAACCATACGAAACAACATTGGCCGGCAGAGGAATGGGAACCCATTTAATTAACCAGGATACAAATGGTTTGGGAATACGTAACTATAAATACAGCAGAAACATGACCGTAAACCC
>CAYTWI010000041.1:0-15747 GCA_964442045.1 uncultured Bifidobacterium sp. | reverse complement strand
GATAATATTAAAACGTTTGCAGTACCGCATGGTGTGGGTTTTGTTTGGTGCAGCATGTTGTACGATATGTACCTAGCTATGATTGACAGGTATGGTTTTGATGAAAACGTATATACTGGTAACGGTGGAAACAATAAAGCATTAAGATTGGTAGTAGAAGGTTTAAAATTGCAACCTTGTAACCCCGGTTTTGTTGATTCAAGAGATGCTATTTTAAAAGCAGATTCTATTTTAAATGGTAATGCCAATAAAGACATTATTTGGAAGGCATTTGCAAGAAGAGGGCTAGGCTTCTCTGCTTCCCAAGGTGCTGCCTCATCAAGGTCAGACGGAAAACAGTCGTTTGATTTACCGGCAGGCTTATCAAACAGTATTGCTGAGCAAAATGTAACCGGTAGTATTAAATTATTTCCAAACCCGAGCAGCAATGGAAAATTTTCTATCAATGCTTCTGATAATTTAGGTACTTGTGAATACACTGTATTTGATATAAGTGGCAAAGTGCTTCAAAGTGCAACTATCAACATTAGCGAAAACACAAGTGATTTAGATATTTCATTCTGCAAAACAGGTATTTATTTAATTACTATCAAATCTAATGAAGGTAGTGTTACAAAAAAACTTATTATAGAATAAGCATTGATTTTATTATAAATAAAAAGTCCATTTACTAGATTGTAAATGGACTTTTTTATAATAGTAGGTTGGCTTAGCTTCTCATATTGTCAAACTGTAAAGGCACATCAAAATCGTGCGATCTTACTTTAGCCATTGCTGCTTGTAAATCGTCAATTTGCTTACCCGTTACCCTAACCTGGTCATCCATAATACTTGCTTGAATTTTTAGTTTAGTTTCTTTTAAAAAAGCCACTACTTTTTTTGCTGATTCTTTATCCAAACCCTCTTTAATAGGTAAATCCTGCAAAATAAGTTTGCCGCTTGGTCTTGGCTCTTTGGTTAAATCAAGGCTCCTTACATCCAATTGTTGTTTGCTAAATTTACCTAATATAATATCAATAACACTTTTTAAAGCCATATCTTGATTCGCCTGAATCTTTACAATTTTACCTTTTTTGTCTAATTCAATGCTGCATTCGGCATCCTTTAAATCGTATCTGTTTACCAATTCCTTTTCTGCGGTGTTAATAGCATTATCAATTTTTTGTAAATCAATTTTGGAAACTATATCAAAACTTGCCATATCTTATATGTTTATTAAGTAAATTTTATATTAAACCTGTTTTATTTCGCCATGCAAGATGGTATATTTGATAAAATAAATAAAGATTATGAAAAAAATAATTCTTATGTGTTGCTTTTTTTATGTTGTAATAATGAGTTGCAGCAAAGATCCAGATCATGTAGATAAAAAAACAGTGAATGAACTGGATACTATAACCAATTATACCGGACTGCTATTTGCTTCAGAAGGAAAGATAACATTGAATTTTTCTCATTATTTTAACGCACAGCCAATTGTTTATGGTGCACAGAACTATGTAAATAATGCCAATGATACCATGTCAATTTCTAATTTGTCTTACCGTATTTCTAATATTCAACTAAAAGATAAACTTAAAAATACATGGACAGATATAGGAACCTATAATTTAAACCAGGGGGACGATGCTTTTAAATATGCAATTTCAATAAACAAAGTTCCTGCAGGATTGTATGATTCAATAAGGTTTAATCTGGGTGTTGACAGTGTAGCAAATAGCACAGGTGAGCAAACAGGAGCACTTGATCCAGCCTTGGGAATGTACTGGAACTGGACCAGTGGTTACATATTTTACAGGTTGGAAGGGCGTACCAGTGATTTAACTACCTTTAGTTTAGATGTTGGCGGGAATAAAAATTTAGTCAATAAAACACTGGATTTAAACGCATTTAAGGTCAAAAACGCAACAAATGGAATAGATGTTGAAATTAAAATGGATTTAGGTAAGTTTTTTAATACACCCAACACTTACGATTTAAAAGTAGATAAACGTAATATTCATAATGCAAATGAACCTAGTTTAACAAAACTAATACCCAATATGAATGCTATGTTTTTATTGCAAGACGTTAAATTAAAATAATTTACCAATGAAGAAAACTGTCTGCTTTTTATTGGTTTTAGTTTTTTACACTTCCTGTGTAAAGGATAAAAAATTAGAATTCCAGCAGGAAGGAACCCCAACTCCTTATATTATAGAATATCCATCCTATTTTACCCCCAATAATTATATTCCGGTATCTGCCGATAATCCAATGACAAATGAAGGTGTTGAATTGGGCAGGAAATTATTTTACGAAACCATGTTATCGGCTGACAATACACTATCATGTGCCAGTTGTCATGACCAAAGTTTTGCCTTTACGGATAAGGGATTAGATTTTAGTGTGGGCGTAACAGGTGAAAAAGGAGCAAGAAATGCAATGCCATTGTTTAATTTGGCCTATCAGGAAAGTAAATCGGCTTCTAGTCATAAGTTTTTTTGGGATGGCGCAGCTCCAAGTTTAGAAAGACAGTCGATAGTTCCTATACAAGCACCTAATGAAATGGCGGCTTCCCTTCCAATTGTTATAGCAAGGCTTCAGGCTCATCCTGTTTATCCTAAGCTATTTAAAAAAGCTTTTGGTACTGATTCTATTTATACTTTGCTGATCCAAAAAGCCATTGCTCAGTTCGAAAGGACTCTTTTGTCATTCAATTCCAAGTACGACAGGTATTTAGCTACCAGAGATTTAGGTGTTTTTACAGAATCAGAACGGAACGGATTATTTTTGTTTACTTCAGAAAACAACCCGGATTTGGGCTTAAAAGGCGCTGATTGCTTCCATTGCCATGGATCCGACAAGAGCGTTTTTATGACTGATTTTCAGTTTCATAACAATGGTTTGTCTGCCAACCCAACCGATTCCGGATTATTTCGTATAACTAATCAATCAAATGATATCGGCAAATTTAAAACACCAAGTTTACGTAACCTCGCTTTCACAGCACCTTACATGCACGATGGTAGTTTAAAGACATTGGAAGAAGTAATTGATTTTTACGATTCCGGAGTAAAGAATTCGCCTTGGGTTGATCCTTTCATAGCAAAGCATCTTCCTTTAGGTTTACAATTAACACCGGAACAAAAACAAGATTTAATTGCTTTTTTACAAACGATGACTGATAGTAGTTTTATAAAAAACAATAAATTTGCTAGACCTTAATTACGTGGTTTAGTAAATTACGAACAAAATACAAGCAAACAAACAACAAACAAATATGAAATCAGAATTACAAATTTTAAAAAGGGGCTTTTTGACTTGCTTTCTTTTTATGCTGATGGGAATTTCTTTTGTGCAAGCACAAACAGTAATAACTATCGGAACTGGAACTACCTCTAATGCAACCAACTCACAGCCTACTCCTTACGGAGCATGGTTTTCTCAATCACGAATGCAGATTCTTATTTTAGCGTCCGAATTAAACACTTTAGGTTATGGTTCATCAAGTACTATTTCTACCTTAGCGTTTAATGTTATTACCCCTAATGGAGCAGGGTCTCATAACAATTACACCATTAAAATGAAAAACACCACCACTTCGGTGTTAACAACAGCATGGGATAATACGGGTTTAACCCAGGTTTACACCACAGCAGCTTACGTACCAGCCAGTGGTTGGAATACACATACTTTTCAAACACCCTTTACCTGGGATGGAACCTCCAATTTGTTAATTGATTTATGCCATGACAATGGCAATAATTCATATACTGCTTCTCCTGCAGTAGCTAATACTGTTACTTCATACAATTCTGTTCTTCAGGCATGGGATGATAACAGCACAGGTATTATGTGTCCAACTGGTATTGCCGGTTCAAATTATACCAACAGGCCGAATATGCAAATAACTATTCTGAGCTCAGGGCAGGCATTACCTCCAATAGCTAATTTCTATACGCCTGATACCGTTTGGATTAATAGTCCACAAACCATATTAAATACTTCAAGTTTCCAAAGCCGTGTGTTCTGGAACTTACCTGATGAAAACCCGTTATATCCGGGTTACAACCGCACTACAGCAGGTGTTTATGCCGGTTATATTGATACCGCTAAATATACAAACCACTTTACTTATACCTTTACAAGCCCGGGCTTGAAACGCGTAAAATTATTAGCCGTAAACAATTACAAACGTGATTCATTGTTAGATTCTATAGTTAAGTTTATATATGTAGATACACCAAGCCAAAAACCAAAAGCAGATTTTATCAGCTTTAAACGAAAATTAGGCTTTGGCGAAGAAGCCCCACTTTTAGATCTGTCAACCAATGGTCCTAACCAGTGGGAGTGGACATTTGATCCACCATGTGCCACCTGTGCCACCGACCCTAATGCATTCCCTAACTATTTTAATCCGAGTAATACAGTTACCAACCCACGTATGGCTGCATTTGACCCCGGAACTTTCAGGGTATGTTTAAGAGTATGGAATGACAGGGGAACAGATTCTATCTGTAAGCCAGACTATGTGCAGGTGTTTACAGGTATTAATATGTGTGCAGGAACTTCCTACCAAAGCAGCGAACAGGTAGGGTTTTTATATGGTGTATCAGGCCCTTATACCAGTTATGCGAGAAGCTTATGGTCATCAAGCTGTCCTGGTTTCACCATTGCTCCTTGTGCTGATTCAGTAATTTTATACATTGAGAGAATAAAAATGTTACCGGGCGATAGTATAGAAATATTCAATGGTCCAAGCACATCTTCACCACGTATTACAGCCGTAGGAGCCAGTACCACAGGTCAATTACCATTAACAGCAGCCCAATCGGTAATACGTGCAGGCAGCAGCATGAGCTTTAAATACAAACCGGGTAGCGCTACTATCCCTGCAGGCTATGATTCAGCTACTTTCTCTTTCCGTTGGGAAGCCAAAGCCGCTACTTACCCTAAACCAACAGCAAGCTTTAATATTCCTGATACTTTCTACTCAAACCAACCTGTAAGTTATGTAAATACTTCAACAGGAACATTGATGAAATACTCATGGGATACGGATGGTAATGGTTTGTTTGATTCAACCTCAGCCAGCCCAACCAGAACCTTTTTAGTAACAACCCCGTTATCACGTGTAATTACGATGGTAGCTTATAATTGTGTAGGTTCAGACACCATCAGAAAAACAGTAACTTTCTTACCAATTAACAGAGCACCTATAGCCCGTTTCACTGCTGATAAATTCTTAGGATTTAATACAGATACATTTAAACTAATTGACCAATCAATTTATGGTGTAAACCAATGGAAATGGGTATTCAGCCCTAATGCAGTTCAGTTTATTAACGGAACCAGTGCCACCAGCCAAAGCCCACAGGTACGTTTAACCAGCCCTGTAGCTTATACCATCCGTTTGGTAACTACCAATAACTTTGGTATAGATTCAGTAACGAAGGTTGCTTTTATACAAGTAAGTGCCTACCAAACTCCCGGTTCAGGTACCGTATTTTCAAGTGTAGCTGATGCTACTATGGGTATAAGAAGAGTAAGACTGAGCGGGATAGACTCCACTTTTACAAATGCAACCTCACCAACTTACCAGTACATTAATACCAATAGCCAATTGGCTAATTTGTACAGGGGTGGTAAATATGCTGTTGTTTTAGACAGACCAAGTGCAGGAACTACTATGGATTACAAAGTATGGATAGATTTAAATTTCAACGCCAACTTTGAAAGCAATGAATTGGTATTAAACAAAATCAATAATGGCGATGGTCAGCTAACTGACACCATTATTATACCTGCAACCCAAGGATATGGAACAACCCGTATGCGTGTGGGAACCGATTTAGCCAACTCTACGCAGTTTAACTCAGTTTACTCGGTAATTGGTATGTTTAAAGACTTTAATGTAGTTATTAATAAGGATAATGTTAAACCTAGTATATCTTTACTTGGCAATAACATCGTTCGTACCGAGATTAACAAAACCTTTAATGATCCATGGGTAACAGCAACTGATAATATTGAAGGTAATATTGCAGCCAGGGTACAAACGGTATCAACATTAGATACAAGTAATCTAGGTGTGTATACAATAAAGTACTTTGTAAAAGATTACTCAGGTAATGTATCAGATACCTTGGTTCGTACAGTCATAGTTGAATTAAACAATACAGGTCCTGCCATAGCTTTGTTAGGAGGTTCAACAGTGCGTACCAATGTAAAAACAGTTTTTGTAGATCCGGGTGTAGTTGCACTAGATAATACTGGGGCTGATATTAGTGCTAATGTAGTAAAAACAACTAATTTAAATGAGAACGTTATAGGTACTTATTCAATAAGATATACCATAACAGACGCATTTAACTTTACTAAATACGTAGACAGAACAGTTATTGTTCAGGATACAATTAAACCTGTTATTATACCAAAAGAAATACCTTATTTACACCAGGTATTAACCATATTTGATCCGTTACAAGCTATTAACTGGTCAGATAATTACAATATCAAAGCACAATTAACGCCTACTTATGTTGGAGTTGTTAATCCTAATTTGATAGGCACTTACTATGTAGTTTACGATTTAGTAGATGAGTCAGGTAATGCAGCTTCTCAATTAAGATTAGAAGTTAATGTAACTGATAAAATAAAACCAAATATTACTTTGAACGGAGCTTCTCCATTAGAAATAGAAGTAAATGAGGTTTATAATGATCCAGGTGTAAGCGTAAGCGATAACTATTGGGCTGTTAACAATTTATATTTAACACAAACAACTGATTTACGTGTAGATTCATTAGGAACTTATACGCAAATATACACTGTAACAGACGGTTCAGGTAACACTCAATTTATAACAAGAACCATTATAGTAAAAGATGGTAAAGCTCCAACAATATCATTATTAGGTGCACAAACAATAAATTTATTACGTTGGAATGTATTTAGTGAGCCAGGTGTGCAAATATCGGATAACTATAATACAGATGCACAAATAAGAAAAAATCTTATTGTAGTAAGTAATTTACCCCAAAATGGTAATGGAGATTACTTTGGCGATGTGGAAGGCTTGTTCAGTGTATCTTATAAAGTAACAGATTTATCAGGTAACCAGTCAGCACCAGTTATCAGAACAGTAAATGTAGTAGCTAATACATCAATAGAAGATGTATTAAATGCTAACAACATAGTAGCTATTTATCCAAATCCAAGTAATGGTTTATTAAAACTAAAATTGTTTGAAGCATTAACTGATGATGTAAACATTAAAGTATACAATGCAGTAGGTGGTTTAGCTAAAACAATAACTATTAACAAAAACGATTTAGTAGAGAAACAAATTGATTTGTCATCATTTGCAAATGGTGTTTATTTAATACAGGTAGAAACAAACAATAAAGTTTATACTCACAAAATAAGCGTAGTTAAATAAGCTGGATTGATAAACTAATCAGTTTAAAAAAAGAAAAAGGTGCTTAATTTAATTAAGCACCTTTTTCTTTTTTAAATTTTATTAAATTTGAATGAATGAAGGCGGTTATAGATTTAGGTTCAAACACTTTTAATTTACTCATTGCAGAAATAAAAAACGGACAGTTAAATCCGGCTGTTAATTTAGAGTTCCCAGTTAAAATTGGTTTGGGAGGAATGGTAGCTAATACCATAACTGATGCCGCCATGCAACGAGCCGTTACCGCGCTTACCCAGTTTAAGTCATATATTGACGGATTAGGTATTACCGATATAAAAGCTTTGGCAACATCTGCTATACGTAATGCTAATAACGGGTCTGTTTTAGTGAATAGAATTAAAGAATTACTGGGTATTGATATATCAATAATAGATGGTAATGAAGAAGCACTATATGTATATAACGGTGCTTGTAAATCATTTAAATTGCCCGAAGATGAAATTTTGGTAATGGATATTGGTGGAGGCAGTGTTGAGTTTATTATAGGCCGTCACCAAACTGTTCATTGGCGACAAAGTTTTGATATAGGCGCTGTAAGATTAATAGAAAAATTTTGTCCGCAGAATCCGCCTACAGCAGCAGAAATAAAAAGTATAAAAGAGTATATTCTAAACGAATTAGAGCCTTTAAAAAAGGCCATTAAGTACTATCCTTTAAAAGTATTGGTGGGTACTGCGGGTAGTTTTGAAACCATGGTAGATGTGGTCATTAATGATTTGCATGTTATTCCTATTTCCCTTACCAAGAATGCATTTGAAATACATATAAAAGAGTTTGAAATGTTTAATGAGTTAATTCTTACATCAACCATTGAACAGCGTTTAAGGTTAAAAGGAATGGTTGATTTCAGGGCAGAATATATTTCAATAGCTACAATACTGATAGAAACAATTATAGAATTAGCAGATATTAAGAAATTAATTTGTTCTAATTATGCCATGAAAGAAGGTGCTATTTATTCTATGTATAATTGATAAAATTATTATTGGGAGAGCCAGTTTTGCTTTTTAAGTTCGTGGTATACTTTTCTTACAGGCAATCCCATTACATTATAAAAGCATCCTTCAATTTTTTCAACGGCAGTATACCCAAACCAATCTTGTATACCATAACTTCCGGCTTTGTCAAAGGGTTTGTAGTGGTTAATATAATGCCATTTTTCAGCATCTGATAAGTTATTAATAGTAACCAGACTGGTATCAAAAAAGGTAACGCTTTGAGTAGCACTTTTCATACAAACGCCTGTATAAACGTGGTGTGTAGTACCACATATTTCACTCAACATGACAAAAGCTTCCTGTTCAGATTCTGGTTTGTTTAGCACATGATTATTTACCCATACTATTGTATCTGCAGTAATCAATATTTCATTATTACCAATTGGTTTAGGGTAAGCGGCAGATTTTTTCTCCGCCAGATAAGTAACAATATTTTCGGCCTCTAGTTCTGCAGGAAAAGTTTCATCTACTTCATAGGTAAAAACTTCATAGTTTAATTCAAGCCCTTTTATTAACTCTTGCCTTCTTGGCGATTTTGAAGCCAGTATTATTTTCTTATTCATTTAAATTATAGTGCTAAATTAAATTGTTTGCCCAGTTTAAGTAAATCATCTTCTACCAGTTTGTTTAGCGGAATACCTGTTTTAAGTCTTTCCGTTTCCATGTCAAATTCAGGCTCACCGGGAATAATTACTTTTTGATCAGGATTAATTCTTTCTGCATTTTTAAAACGCTCAATCCAGTTATCCATATGATGTAAGAAATCATCGGCAGGTCTGAAAGCATCAATACGCATAGCTCCTAAAAAGTGTCCTATTCCGTTACCCGGTAAATCGTTTAAAGGATTAAGAAATGATACAAATGGAGGTACCCAAGGCCCATAATTGGCACCCGACAGAACACCCGTTAAAATATCTACAATAGCACCAAGTCCATAACCCTTATGCCCACCTAAAGGAAGCAAAGCTCCTTTGTTTTTTAATTCATTGGCATCAACACTGTCGTTTCCATCTTTATCCTGCACCCAACCCAAAGGTATTTGTTTATTGTTTCTCTGGGCAATTTCCAGCTTACCATTTGCAGCAGCACTTGTAGCCATATCAATAACTACCGGATTGTGTTTTTTTGCAGGAAAGACAACACAAATAGGATTTGTTCCCAGCATTCTTTCTTTGGAGTGAGTAGGGGCAACCAACGGACTTGCATTGGTCATAGCAATGCCTATCATATTTTCAGGAAGTGCTTTCATGGCATGGTAGGCAGCTATACCAAAATGATTGGAATTTTGAATGGCAACCCATCCGGTACCAACCTGTTTCGCCTTTTCAATAGCTATATTCATAGCTTGCGGTGCCACTACCAGTCCTAAACCATTATCAGCATCAATGGTGGCGGTACTTGGTGTTTCATGGATAACACGCCATTTGGGTTGCATGTTAGCCCTTTGTGTTTCATATAACCTTACATAACCACTTAATCGGGCTACTCCATGCGAATCGATACCGCGTAAATCAGCACTGATTAAAACATCTGCGGCTTGCTGCGCTTCCCTTTCCTGCATTCCGCATTGTATAAAAATGTCTTTAGTAAATTGAAGTAACCTGTCTTTTGAGTAAAACATCAGTAAGTATTATAATGAAAATGGTGGGCAAATATAAGCTCATTCCATTAAGTTAAAATACAGAAATGAGTATGGATTATAATAACTTATAAGTTAGGTAGCAGTGGAAGAATTATTGGTATTAATTCATGTGCATTTTAGGGAAACGGAACATTTCACTATCGTGTACCATTACGTTGTGTATTTTAAATTGAATAAATTCATACAAAGGTAATTGCTCCATAATAGTGTTAACCTCCACTTCATTCTCCGTATTAAAAATAATCCAGCCGCGTGTTCTTTCCTCATTAATAGTGTAACTTTGAATTTTACCCTGATTAATTAATTGATTGATGAATGCTCTGTGACTAGGAATTTTACGCATAAAATGGCTATCAATTTCATCCGGTAATTTTATTTCGACCATGAATACCATAGTATTTCTTTCTTTTTATTTCAAATGTAAGTAATCTATTTTTGTCAATTGCTATGCCAAACAAAACAAAATATGCCCAGTTAATAAAAAATAAAGCTGCCGATTTAGGCTTTAGTTTTTGTGGTATAAGCAAAGCAGAGTATTTAGCTTCGGAAGCACCTAAACTGGAGAAATGGCTGAAAGAAAATAAAAATGGCAAAATGGCTTATATGGAAAACCATTTTGACAAAAGATTGGATCCGACTATTTTGGTTGAAGGGGCTAAGTCAGTAGTTAGTTTACTTTATAACTATTACACGCCCAAAACACAATTACATGCTGATGCTCCCAAAATATCTAAATATGCATACGGACAAGACTACCACTATGTGGTAAAGGATAAGCTAGCTGAGTTATTGGCATATATTCAGGAAGAAATTGGTGAAGTAGGGGGGCGTTGTTTTGTTGATTCTGCTCCTATTTTAGAAAGGGCCTGGGCGGCAAAAAGCGGATTGGGCTGGATTGGTAAAAATGGCAATTTAATTAATAAAGGGAATGGTTCCTTTTTTTTCCTGGCCGAACTGATTATTGATTTGGATTTGGCTTACGATTCGCCTGTTACCAACCATTGTGGTACTTGTACCGCCTGTATTGATGCCTGTCCCACACAGGCTATTGTTGCTCCTTCGGTGGTTGATGGAAGCAGGTGTATAAGCTATTTTACCATAGAGCTAAAGGAGGCCATTCCTTCGGAAATGAAAAATAAATTTGATAACTGGGCTTTTGGATGTGATGTTTGCCAAGATGTATGCCCATGGAACAAATTTTCAAAGCCTCATCAGGAGCCTTTATTTGAACCCTTAAGTGAGTTATTAAACATGCAAAAAAGTGACTGGGAAGAAATAACAGAACAAGTATTCAATTCATTGTTTAAAAAATCACCGGTAAAGCGAACCAAATACAACGGTTTAAAAAGAAATATTGACTTCATAAAGTAACGTATTGACTAACATGAAAAAAATAAGTACTTATTTATATATTTTAACACTTTGTTTAGGTTTTAACATGGCATTTGCGCAGGTGAAAAAAAACAAAGAAGTAACACCACCACTTCCTAAAAAATTATTGTTGCATAAAATGGATCCAAATAATTTAAACTTTGGATTGGGTTTGGATGTGAATTTTAATTTATTAGGCGCTCAATACGGCAACTATTCAGGCAGAGCAATGCCGCGGATAAGCCTCTTTTTAACAAGGCCAATTAATAAATATTATGTAAATAGTTTTGTAAGTTTATGGGATTACGCTATTGAACCCATAGCCCTCAATATGATAAGCAGTCGGGAACGGAATATTGATAATCAGTATGGCGGTTATTATTATGACCCTTCATTTGCTTTGCATTTAATACCCGATAGAAGCAGTTCTGATTTCAGAATAATTTTAGGGGTGAGGCCATCATTTTTATTGTATAGCTATACAGAAATATTAGAAAACGGGGAATACCGTTTAGCGCAGGGTGGAGTTGATGCCAATAAAAACAAGGCAGGCGATTTTGATTTTTCAGGCATGCTTGGCCTTAGTTTTAAGTTTAGCTCCATAGGTAATTTTGAAATAAAATATATACATAGTTTTACCAATCAGAACAATATTAATTATGTTAAAGGAAGACCTGATTTGTTTGAATTGGGAATAAAATTAAGTGCAGTACAAATAGGTAAAGTTTTGTTTGATGAAAACGAGGAAACGCAGAAACAATTGTTAAAGTTAAGCAAAGGTACCCTTTTGGTAATGTTGCCAACCACGAATCCCAATGAAGAAAGAGCATTGCGTGAAATGGAGAAATATTCAGAGATTCAGCAATTACATTTTCAGCAGGAAGCTACCAATAAAATGGTGGTTGAAAACTTTACCAAACATTATAAATTTAGTAAAGTGCTGTTCTTTTACGATACTTCTGCATTAAAAATTGTCAATAAAAATTTTGATGGTGTTTTTCTAAATCCGCAGGGAGAAGTAATGCCAAAACCGGAAGGTTTTGATTCATCTAATTTCTTTATTGCATCGTTCTGCGATGATATATCAGAATTCTCAAACAAATTTACTTATGGCTTGCATGTGTATGATGATAAAATGCAGGCACTATCAAAACCATTTAATGTACCACGTAATGATATGGGCTTATTTCCCGATGGAGATATAATAGCTTATATGCGTAAGAAAAAAGCGCTATTCAATATAAACGAATACGAAAAAGTGGTTCAAAAATTCAATGACCGTTTGATTGAAGGAAAAATGAAACAATTGGTAGATAACGATAACTAAATAAAAAAGCCACTCTTTAAGGGTGGCTTTTTTATTATTATAACTGATTTTATAAACCAGCTAAACCTTGCTTCAGTATGTCTATTTTAGCCAAAGCATCTGCTTTCTTCTGGCGCTCTTTCTCTACCAATTCAGGTTTGGCATTAGCCACAAACTTTTCATTGCTTAGTTTAACATCAACACTGGCCATAAAACCTGTTAAGTATTCTATTTCCTTGTTAATTTTTTCACGTTCAGCTTCCGCATCAATTTCAATATTTAGTTTTACAAATACCTGGTCGGTAGCAACAGGTAATGAAACAAAATTAGGTGCTTCTGTATTAAATTGAATGCTTGAAACATTAGCCAGCTTTTTAATTAAAAACTGGTATGGTTCGTATAAACTAACTTGTGTTGTACTAATAACTATTTCAAAAGCCTCCTTCGGACTTATACCTTTACTGTTACGTAACTCACGTATTTTGGTAATGGTTTCAAAGGTATTGTTTAGTTGTAGAGGTGTTGCATGCAACACCTCTACTGTTGGATATGCTGCAATACAAATACTTTCACCTTGTTTTCTCTCTGCTAATTCCTGCCAAACTTCTTCGGTAATAAATGGCATAAATGGATGCAATACTTTCATTAATTGCTCAAAGAATCGGATAGTTGTCTGGTATGTACTTTCGTTCAATGGTTCTCCATAAACAGGTTTAATCATTTCTAAGTACCAGGCACAGTAATCATCCCAAATCAGTTTGTAAATCATCATTAAGGCTTCACTTAATTTGTAGTCCTTACACTTCTCTTCAATTTCCTGTAAGGCGGCATTGAATCTGGCTTCAAACCATTGTGCAGATATGGTATTGCTTGCCAATAAATCAGCAGCAAATTCACTATCTGGTTTTACTTCAAAACCTTTTACCAAACGGAATGCATTCCAAATTTTATTGGCAAAGTTTCTTCCTTGTTCTACCTGGCTTTCGTCAAATAAAATATCGTTACCGGCAGGGCTGCAAATAAGCATACCCATACGCACTCCATCAGCTCCATACTGGGCAATTAAGTCTAATGGGTCAGGAGAGTTACCTAACGATTTGCTCATTTTTCTGCGTTGCTTATCGCGTACAATCCCGGTATAATAAACATTACTAAATGGTTTTTGTCCCATCCATTCATACCCGGCCATAATCATACGTGCTACCCAGAAAAACATAATTTCAGGAGCCGTTACCAAATCATTGGTTGGGTAAAAATATTTAATGTCTTCGTTGTTTTTTTCTTTAAAACCATCAAAAACACTGATGGGCCATAACCATGAGCTGAACCAGGTATCTAAAACGTCTTCGTCCTGCTTAATATTTCGGATTTCGGATTTCGGATTTCGGATTTTGAACTGCTCCATCGCTTCTTCCTTCGTTTTTGCAACAACATAATTTCCGCTTTCGTCATACCAGGCCGGAATTTGTTGTCCCCACCAGAGCTGGCGACTGATACACCAGTCTTTAATATTATCTATCCAGTGCTTGTAAGTATTTTTCATGTTGGCCGGATGAAACTTAATTTCATCGCTCATTACCGCATCCAATACCTGCGGATTTTTAGCCAGGAATTTCTTCATATCAATCCACCATTGTAATGTTAATCGCGGTTCAATTACAGCACCTGTTCTTTCGCTGGTACCAACCTGGTTTTTGTACTCATCTATTTTTACAATATGCCCGGCTTCTTCTAAATCAACAGCAATTTGTTTACGCACGGCAAAGCGGTCTTTGCCTATGTAGCGAGCGTCTTGAGCTTTTTCATTTAAAAAGCCTTCTTCAGTTAAAATATCAATTACTTCAAGTTGGTGTTTTTTTCCTAAATCGTAATCGTTTTTATCATGAGCCGGAGTAACTTTTAAGCAACCGGTACCAAAGTCCATAGCCACATATTCGTCAGCTATAATTTCAATTTCGCGGTTAATAAAAGGAACCAAAACTTTTTTGCCAATTAGGTGCTTAAAGCGCTCATCATTTGGATTTACACAAATAGCTGTATCAGCCAAAATAGTTTCCGGACGGGTAGTAGCAATAACAACAAAATCAGTATCAGCACTTTTCGAATTTTCAGTTAAATAGTATTTAATATAATATAGCTTACTATTTACATCCTTATAAATAACCTCTTCATCACTCAAAGCTGTTTTACCTTGTGGGTCCCAGTTTACCATGCGTAGCTCACGGTAAATAAGTCCTTTATTGTACAGGTCAATAAATACATCAATTACGGCTTCACTTAAATTGGGTTCCATGGTGAAACGGGTTCTATCCCAATCGCAACTGGCACCTAATTTTTTAAGTTGCTCTAGTATAATTCCACCATACTTTTCTTTCCACTCCCAGGCATACTTTAAAAAATCTTCCCTGCTTAAATCCGATTTTTTTATACCACGTTCGCGCAACATTTGAACAACCTTGGCTTCGGTAGCAATACTGGCATGGTCAGTTCCAGGAACCCAGCATGCATTTTTACCTTGCATGCGCGCCCTGCGTGTTAAAACATCCTGAATGGTGTTATTTAACATGTGGCCCATGTGTAAAACACCTGTAACATTGGGTGGGGGAATAACTATACAGTATGGCTCTCTTTCGTCAGGAGTAGCATGAAAATATTTGTTGTTTAACCAGTAGCCATACCATTTGTCTTCTATGGCTTGCGGGCTGTATGTTTTAGAAATTTCTTTTGTCATATAATTAAGCTGGCAAATTAATTAATGCCATTCATTTTGTTGGTTTAATAAATAAAATTTTTCAAAAAAAAACCCCAATTCAATAAATGAATTAGGGCTTTTCAATTTAACTATGAAAAAACTAACCTCTTTTCTCTTTAATTTTGGCAGCTTTACCAGTTAAAGCGCGTAAGTAGAACAAACGAGCCCTGCGAACTTTTCCGCGGCTGACCACCTCTATTTTATCAATATTTAAGC